>CAIYRR010000001.1 GCA_903928745.1 uncultured Actinomycetes bacterium
GCGCGAATGCGGGAAAGTTGATGGTTTAGAGCGCGTACGTTTCATGTCGCCACATCCACGTGACTTCACCGATGATGTAATCGAGGCGATGGCTTCCACGCCTAATGCCATGCCGCATTTACATATGCCTTTGCAATCTGGTTCAAATCGCATTCTGCAGAATATGCGCAGGTCATATCGGACCGATAGATATTTAGGCATTATTGAAAGAGTACGAGCCTCAATTCCTGCCTCGCAAATAACGACCGACATCATCGTTGGGTTCCCGGGAGAGACCGAAGAAGATTTTCAAGATACGTTGGATTTGTGTACTCAGGCGCGATTTAGCGCCGCCTATACATATCAATATTCCAAACGCCCAGGAACACCTGCGGCAATAATGCCTGATCAAGTAAGTCCCGAAGTTGTCGGAGAGCGCTACACACGTTTGCACGCCCATCAAGAAAAACTTTCTCATTCAGTAAACCAAGAAGCAATCGGTAAAACGATGCAAGTCTTGGTCACCGAACATGAAGGACGCAGGGACGCTGCCAGAGCGCGGATGTCTGGGCGTACCGAAGATTTCCGACTGGCCCATTTCTCATTTGATTCGGAGAATATTGCGCGCCCCGGCGATGTCGTAACGGTCGAAATCACTGAGGCAGCGCCGCATTTTCTTTCAGGTATCGGCGGCAATGTCCGTCGCACGCGTGGGGGAGATGCGCACGAAGCTTTAACGGCAGAACGCGCATCAACTTCAATTCTTCTTGGAATGCCCACAACAAAGTCATGAGTGTTTTTGTAATCTGTGGGGCAACCGCAACAGGAAAAAGCGATCTGGCGGTTTCGTTAGCGCAGCACCTAGGTGCTGAAATCATCAATGCAGATTCCATGCAGATATACCGTGGAATGGATATCGGCACTGCAAAACTTCCTCTTGCTGAAAGAGGCGGCATTGTTCACCATCTACTCGATGTCCTTGACGTAGATCACGATGCGACCGTAGCTTGGTATCAACAAACTGCCCGAGATCTCATCACTGAGATTGAATCTCGTGGAAAAGATGCCGTGATTGTTGGCGGAACAGGTCTTTACATAAAGGCGATATTGGATGATTTGAATTTTCCAGATACCAATCCGCTTGTTCGCGCCGCACTCAATGAGATGGCAGAAAGAATTGGCCCACAGGCGATGTTTGAGCGGCTGGAAAAACTTGATCCAGCTGCGGCGTTGGCGATTGATCGAGAGAATCTGCGTCGAGTTATCCGCGCGCTAGAGGTTATCGAAATTACAGGTAAACCTTTTACTGCAAATTTGCCTCGCAAAGAGAGCACGAAGTATCCGCTGGCACGTCAATTTGGTTTAGTAATGGATCGACCAACACTGGCAACAAGAATTGCTGATCGAGTGGATCGCATGTGGGAGCAAGGATTGGTAGCTGAAACTTCGTCTTTGGTCGAGGCTGGAATCCGTAAAGGTGCAACGGCGCAAAGGGCATTGGGGTACGCACAAGTCCTCAGACATTTCGATGGATTAATGAGCGATGACGAGGCGCGTGAAGATACTAAGCGGGCTACGCGTCAATATGCTCGCAGGCAGGAGACATGGTTCTCACGCGACGCACGAATCCAATGGATATCACCCACGCAGCAGCGCCTAGAGACTGTTCTATCGCTTTTGAAAGAACCAGCACCGAGAGTTAGCGACTAAACTATTTCCTTGATGACTACTTCAACAGCGATTACCGCCACATACGGCCATGGAACCGAAAATGACTTTGTCATTATTTTTGACCCCAACGAAGAATTATCAGTAACCACTGCAGAGTGCTCGCTCATTTGTAATCGCGAAAAAGGTATTGGCGCGGATGGGCTAATAAGAATCACCAAACCTGCCGGACAGTGGTTTATGGATTATAGAAATGCAGATGGCTCTGTCGCCGAAATGTGCGGCAATGGCATCCGTGTGATGGCACGGTATCTGGTTGAGCGCGGTCATCAACCCGAGGGGATATTTGCCATCAATACTCGAGATGGTCTTAAGCATTTACGCGTTCCCATGAGTGGCGACATCACAGTGAATATGGGTCAGCTTGTTAATGAAGATGAAGAGATAACCGCCTTCACCAATGGACAAACCTGGAATGGATTTAACATCAGTATTGGAAATCCTCATGCCGTTGTATTCGTTGATTCCATGGACGCCGTTGGCGACCTCAAAGATCCTCCAATTGTGCGCCCTATGGATTCCTACCCAGAAGGTGTCAATGTTGAATTTGTAGAATTCCTTGAAGGCAACGAATTGAAAATGCGTGTTTTTGAACGAGGTGTTGGGGAGACTCAATCCTGTGGCACAGGAACTTGCGCTGTCGCCCTCGCTGCAACGCTCAAGCGTGGTCAGCGCCTTCCGGCGAAATGGGTAATTTTCCCACCAGGGGGACGGCTAGAAGTTGAAATTGACGGACATTCAAATGCAACTCTGACCGGCCCGGCTGTTCTTATTGGGGATAGAGATATCTCTGCATTCTTGCGAAACTCAGAGGATATGTAATTGACGAAAAAACGCGAACATGAAACTAATGATGAATTCGAAGCGCTACTCCGGGAGAGTGCGCGGGTTGCTGCAGATTTTGATGCAGAGGAGTCCCAAGAGGTCCAAGATGTTTTAGCCGAAAGGCACGCACTTCGCAGGGTTAAAGGTTTTTCTACGGAACTGCAAGATATTTCCTCGGCCGAATACCGCCAACTCCAACTCGAGCGAGTCATCCTCGTAGGCGTCTGGACAGAGGGAACATCTTTAATGGCTGAGAATTCTTTGGCGGAATTGAAGGCACTTGCAGAGACGGCGGGCTCTGAAGTTCTTGATGCACTTATTCAACGCAGAGATAAACCCGATCCTGCGACCTACATTGGTTCTGGAAAAGTGGCTGAACTTCGCGAAGTTGTCGCAGCTACAGGTGCTGACACCGTGATCTGCGATGGAGAACTCTCTCCTTCGCAACTTCGCCAACTTGAAGAGAAACTCAAAGTGAAAGTTGTCGATCGCACCGCACTCATTCTCGACATTTTTGCCCAACACGCAAAGAGCAAAGAGGGTAAGGCCCAAGTCGAACTCGCGCAGATTTCCTATTTACTCCCACGCCTTCGCGGTTGGGGTGAATCCCTTTCTCGTCAGGTGGGTGGTCGTGCTGCAGGAGGTGCAGGTATCGGTGGTCGCGGTCCAGGTGAGACCAAGATCGAAACCGACCGCCGTCGTATTCGAGATAAGCAAAGCAAATTGAAGAAAGAAATTCTTGAGATGAAAGTAGCTCGAGATACCAAACGGCAAGAGCGTCGTAGATTCAAAATCCCATCTGTAGCCATTACTGGTTATACAAATGCCGGAAAGTCATCGCTTCTTAACAAGCTCACGGATGCTGGCGTACTTGTTGAGAATGCACTTTTTGCAACTTTGGATCCGACCGTACGCCAAACCCACACGGCTGATGGTCGCATCTACACACTGACCGACACTGTTGGCTTCGTGCGCCACTTACCTCATCAACTCATCGATGCTTTCAAATCAACGTTAGAAGAAGTTGCTGATGCACATTTGATCGTTCACGTTGTAGATGGATCGCATCCTGACCCATTTGAACAGATCCGTGCTGTCCGGCAAGTTATCTCTGAAATTGGCGGCTCTGATATTCCAGAGATCATTGCGATTAATAAAGTTGACGTAGCCGACTCAGAAGTTGTCATGCAGATTCTCAGACAAGAGCCACATAGTTATGCCTTCTCTGTTCGCACAGGATTTGGAATGGAAGGCTTGCTTCACGCCATCGAAAACACGCTGCCACATCTTGGCGTCGAAATTAACGTGGTGATTCCTTACGACCGGGGAGACTTGATTAGCGCGATTCACGAACGGGGTGAAATCATGAGCGAGGAATATGTCGAAAACGGAACCGCTATTCATGCCCGAGTTGATGGCGCACTGGCCAAAGCAATAGGGGATTTACCCCTCACCACTGCCAATTAGGGCCTAACTGAGAGCAATATCGCAGGGAATAAACGCGACACGCCGAGGGTTGTAACCACTACGGTGCGCGAAATAGGCGATTATGCGCCCGCGGTGGTAAAACTGCCCAGTTAAGAAGTCCGGAACGACCCGAGAAACATGATGAGTATGAAGGCGAGGTGAATGTAGTGGCAACCGACTACGACACCCCCAGAAAAACCGATGAAGAACTCCACGAAGAGTCACTTGAAGAACTCAAAGCCCGGCGTGTAGATGCGCAATCTGGTCAAGTTGATGTTGACGAGGCCGAGGCTGCTGAAACCCTAGAACTTCCTGGAGCCGATTTATCAGGCGAGGAACTTTCTGTTCGAGTCGTGCCAAGGCAAGTAGATGAATTTGCATGCTCTCGGTGTTTCTTGGTTCATCACATCACGCAACTAGCTAAAGGCGAAGGCCCTACTGCAGTGTGTAAAGAGTGCGCTTAAGTTTTTCGCTTCTTTTAGAACTCACTAACCAATAAGGAGTTGGATCCCGGTCATCATTGATCTGGATCCTCACACCTTTATCTTGCCAAAATCTAATTGCCAGGAACGCTGCAGGATCGGCATCCCTGCCGCGCATGAGTCGCATTTCTTGAGGATTGAGTTCTATAACCTCGCCAAGAAATTTTCGTTCGATGTGTGCGCGACCAATGATGAGTTCATCTTCTGAAATCTCGATTGTCATAGTCACTCGATTGGCAATCATGAAGAGCAAGGCAGTCAAGACAATAAAGGAGAGAACACCTGGCATATTTCCCAGGGAAGCCCAGATAGATATCGCGAGACTCATTAAGAGGAAATAGATGAAAGCTAATAACCACAGGGGCGGACGAAGTTTTTCCCGATATTTAACTCCTGGGGTACCCACAGGAGAGACGCTACCTGATTTCATCAAGTAACCTTATCCACATGAGTCGGGTTGCAAGCACTACACCTCCAGAAGGCGCGCCTATTCCAGAGCGCCATCCCAAAGCACCGCCAATCGGTTCGAGAATTCCATCGCACTTTGGGCATTGTTTTGGTTGCGGAGAACTTCATCCAACAGGATTACATCTCGTTGCGCATGCTGGAGAAGCGGCTAACTTGACCGCGCAATTTACAGTGACGCAAGATCATCAAGGAGCTCCTGGTTTGGCACATGGTGGTTTGCTTTCATTAGCTTTTGATGAGGCGCTGGGAAAACTTATGTGGCTGATTCGCGCCCCTGCAGTTACCGGACGACTTGAGACTGATTTTCTCAAGCCAGTACCGATGGGTTCTACTCTTCACATCACTGCAAGGATTACTGGGCAAGTAAATCGCAAGGTGTACACGAGTGCTGAAGGGCGCCTTAATTCTGCAGATGGACCATTGGCCGTTAAAGCATCTGCCCTCTTTGTAATTGTCACTATGGATCATTTCTTGAACAACGCCCCAAAGGAATATCTCGAACAGATTTCGAAAATCCCAGAACTTCTGGCTTTCGTCGATCCCGAATTCGAGATTAATCCATGAACCTTGAAGTGCTTATTCATCGGTTAGATCCAGATGTTCCCTTTCCTGCATATGCAAAAGGTGGAGATGCAGGCGCGGATTTGGTGACGCGCGTTGACTTAACTTTGCAACCGGGGGAGAGGGCACTTGCTCCAACGGGAATCGCGATTGCACTTCCTGATGGTTATGCGGCCTTTGTTCATCCGCGTTCTGGCCTTGCAATTAAGCATGGAGTGGGCGTGGTGAATGCGCCAGGAACAATTGATGCGGGTTATCGAGGTGAGATTCAAGTGATCTTGATTAACCATGATCACAGCGAACCCATCACTTTCAAACGTGGAGATCGCATTGCGCAATTAGTAATACAGAAAGTTGAAAGAGCAGAATTTATTGAAGTCTCAGAACTACCTGGTTCTGGTCGAGGCACGGGTGGTTTTGGATCAACGGGGAGAGCATGACGCACAACGAAATCAGTGACAAAAGCAAGGTAATGGGAGCGTTTGGAGGCAAGCGAGGAATTCTCGATTCCGGACTTCCTTCACTGATCTTCCTTATCGCATTTAACATTTCACATAACCTGCGGACCTCTCTCTACGGGGCCGTAATTACTTCTGCCGTTTTGACTCTCATTCGTTTGATTCGCAAAGACACATTGCAGCATGTGCTTTCCGGGTTTTTCGGAGTTGCTTTTTGTGCATTGCTCGCGAGAAAGACGGGGCATGCTGCGGATTTTTATCTGCCAGGTTTGATTATCAACTTGGTATATGGATTGATTTACTCAATCTTGAATCTTGTCGGACTGCCACTTTTAGGTTTAATGCTGGGACCAATTCTCGGTGAGAACTTGGCATGGCGAAAAGTCCCAGAGCGCAAGCGTGTTTATATTCGCGCTGGATGGCTTTGGGTAGCCATGTTTTTCTCTCGTTTGGCCGTTCAATATCCGCTGTATAAGAGCGGAAATATCAATGCTCTCGGAACGGCAAGGCTCGTGATGGGTTATCCACTCTTTATTCTTGCGGCTTGGGGATCATGGCTATTTATTAAATCCGTACCAAGTGTGAAGGTTCCGGTTTCCGAACCTACAGAGCAATAAAACACTGCTTGAGTAGATCTTCGGCAGTAGTAGAGGCAACGAAAAGTAATTCATCACCAGCACTGAATACGTCGTGGGGCTTTGGGGAAATAACTCTGCCATCGCGCACGATTGCGGCGAGTGATGCATTCTCCGGCAATGTAATTTCCTCAACTGTTTTGCCTAGACACGCAGAAGCATCAGGCAATGTGAGTTCCACTAAGTTTGCTTGGCCTTTTTTGAATGAGAAGAGCCTGACTACATCACCAACACTTACCGCCTCTTCAACAAGTGCGGAAATAATTCGAGGAGTAGATACAGCAACATCAACACCCCATGAAGAATCAAAAAGCCATTCGTTCTTTGGATGGTTAACGCGAGCAACTACGCGCGGAACTCCATACTCAGTTTTTCCTAGCAAGGAGGCTACAAGATTCACTTTGTCATCACCTGTGGCTGCAACGAGTACTTGGCAGTTATTGAGTTTGGCATTATCCAGTGATGCAATTTCGCAAGCATCGGCCATGAGCCATTCGGCGTTTGGGACGCTTTCTAGTTTGAGGGCTTTAGGGTCGCGATCGATAAGTAGGACTTGATGACCATTGAGCAAGAGTTCTCGAGCAATTGCCCGACCGACATTCCCAGCTCCTGCGATGGCGATTCTCATGATGCATCCTCAGGTGAGTGGGCAAGGGCTGCTTCAACATCAGCAATATCTTTGTCGTGAACCATCATGTGCACGAGATCTCCTTCTTGCAAAACCGTGTGCTCATCAGGAATGAGGCCTTCACCGAGGCGAGTTAAGAAAGCTACGCGAGCAGGGGTGATGTTTTCAATCGTTGAAACCGGGTTACCAAACCAACTCTCATGCAAATGCATTTCGCAAAGTTGGATAGTGCCGCTGGCATCTCGCCATTCAGAACGTGAACCCTCAGGAAGCAAGCGGCGCAAAATCTGGTCAGATGTCCAAAGAACAGTTGCAACAGTTGGAATACCTAAGCGCTGATAAATTTCGGCGCGACCTGGGTCATAAATACGGGCAACTACATTTTTCACGCCATATGTCTCGCGCGCGACACGTGCAGCAAGGATATTTGAGTTATCTCCATTGCTCACAGCAGCGAATGCAGCAGCTTCTTTTATGCCTGCTTCAATCAGTGTGTCGCTATCGAAGCCCACACCCGTCACGGTGCGGCCAATGAACCCAGAACCCAACCTACGAAAAGCTTCGCGATTCTGATCGATGATGGCGACAGTATGACCGGCACCTTCGAGTTCGATTGCCAACGATGATCCGACGCGTCCGCATCCCATAATTACCACGTGCATGAGTAAAACCTACACCCCAAAGCCCCATAGAGTTGGCTTCTATGGCGACCGAACGAAAGAAACCCTTTGCGGTAGGAGAGCGCCATACCGTCACAATTGAGAAGGTGGCCCACGGCGGTCATTTTATTGCCCGACATGAGGGGCAAGTTATTTTCGTCCGACATGCCATTCCTGGAGAAGTTGCAGAAGTTGAAATAACAAGCACGGGGTCGAGTTTTGTCAGAGGCGATGCAATCTCAGTAGAGACCGCTTCACCCGATCGCGTTGTAGCCCCTTGCGAATTCTCTTCTCCCAATGGATGCGGCGGATGCGATTTTCAACATATTTCAATCCAGCGACAGCGCATGTTAAAAGCAGATGTAATTCGCGAGCAATTTTCCAGACTTGCGAAGATGGAGATCGAGGTTACCGTCGAAGAAATCGGCGAGCCGCTACATTGGCGGACGCGCTTAGGTAGCGCGACTGATTCGGCAGGGAATTTGGGTTTCTATGCTTCCCGTACTCATTCAGTAGTACCCGTAAGCGATTGCTTGATTGCATCAACCAGTATGAAATTTCCTGAGTTAGCAAAACGTAGTTGGCCTGGGAATTCACGAGTAGAAATATCAGTGAGTTCGGAAGGGTCTCGAACGGTAGCCATTGCCGATTCGGCCCGAGGGTCCAAGCCACGTTTGACCGAAGGTCAATTAATTTCTTATGAAGATGTAAGTGGCCATCGATTGCAAGTGAGCCATTCATCCTTCTGGCAAAGTCATGAAAGTGCCCCCGAAGTACTTGTCGGCGCAATTGCACCTCATGTTCAATTGGGTGATCGAGTTCTTGATTTGTACGGCGGCGTCGGGCTATTTGCAGCAGCGCTCGTTGATATCGTGGGTGAAAGTGGACGTATCGATATTATTGAATCAAGTTCATCGGCTACTGCAGATGCGCGAAAGAATTTTGCAGACTTTCCCAATGTAAATATTCATACGGGCGATGTCGTCCATTTACTTCCCAGGATAAGTAAGAGCGATGTCATTGTTCTGGATCCACCTCGAGAGGGAGCGGGGAAGAGCGTCATTGCGCAGATGACTTCCTTGAAGCCGCGCACCATTGTGTATGTCGCCTGCGATCCCGCAGCTTTAGCTCGGGATACGTCCTACCTGGCTGAGGCTGGGTACACGCTCACGAATTTGCGCGCCTTTGATCTTTTTCCCATGACGCACCATGTTGAGTGTGTCGCAATCTTTGCACCTGTAATTTAGGGGCAAAATAAGGTATCTTGATATCAAGATAAATCTAGTGGGGGCCACAATGACGATAAATTCCTTCAAAGCGCAGAGAATGCTCACCGTTTCGGGAGAGAGCTACGAAATATTCGACATCACAAAGATTGATGGCGCCGCATCATTGCCGTTTAGTCTCAAGGTCCTACTAGAGAACCTTCTTCGTACCGAAGATGGCGCAAATATCACCGCAGATCACATCAAAGCACTTGCCCAGTGGGATCCATCAGTCGAACCTGATACCGAAATTCAATTCACACCAGCCCGTGTGGTTATGCAAGATTTCACTGGAGTACCTTGCATCGTTGACTTGGCCACAATGCGCGAAGCGATTGTCGATTTGGGTGGCGATGCCAGCAAAGTGAACCCGCTAGCCCCTGCCGAGTTAGTCATTGACCACTCGGTAATCGCAGATATGTTTGGAACAAAAGATTCATTTGAGCAAAACACTGATATTGAATACGAACGAAATCGCGAACGTTATCGTTTCTTGCGATGGGGCCAAGGAGCCTTTGATGAATTCAAAGTTGTTCCACCAGGAACGGGAATTGTCCATCAAGTAAATATCGAATTTCTCGCCCGCGTCGTTATGACTCGCACGGTTGGCGGAGTTCTGCGCGCGTATCCAGATACCGTCGTAGGCACGGATTCGCACACAACTATGGTCAATGGACTTGGCGTTCTTGGTTGGGGAGTCGGCGGAATTGAAGCCGAAGCCGCACTCTTGGGACAACCTGTTTCCATGTTGATCCCGCGCGTGGTTGGTTTCAAGCTCACTGGTCAATTGCCAACCGGAACCACTGCAACAGATTTGGCGCTAACGATTACAGAGATGCTTCGCAAACATGGAGTAGTTGGAAAGTTTGTGGAATTTTATGGACCTGGTGTCGTATCGGTACCAATGGCCAATCGAGCGACTCTGGGCAACATGAGTCCTGAGTACGGATCTACTTGCGCGATTTTCCCAATCGATGAAGAGACGCTTAAGTATTTGCGTTTAACAGGGCGAAATGAAAATCAAGTTGCACTTGTTGCCGAATACGCAAAGGCTCAAGGACTCTGGCATGACCCAGCGCTCACACCTCGTTTTTCAGAGAATATCGAACTCGATCTTTCGACTGTGGTGCCATCTATTGCTGGACCAAAGCGTCCACAAGATCGCATCGCACTTTCGAATTCAAAAGCTGCACTCGAAAAGATTTTGCCAACATACCTAAGTGAAAAATCAGCAAAGAGCGCAGTTGATATCTCCGTCAAGAGTGCTCCAACAACTATCAAGAACGGCGATGTTGTCATCGCTTCCATCACCTCCTGCACAAATACTTCCAATCCTTCAGTCATGATTGGCGCAGCACTTCTTGCTAAGAAAGCGGTTGAAAAGGGCCTTAAGTCAAAACCTTGGGTGAAGACAACTCTTGCACCCGGATCTAAAGTTGTTACCGATTATTACGATCGTGCCGGGCTTACCCAGTACATGGAAGCACTTGGCTTCAACTTGGTTGGATATGGCTGCGTGACTTGTATTGGAAACTCAGGTCCACTTCCTGTCGAAATTAGTAAAGCAGTCAATGAACATGATCTAGCAGTTACCGCTGTTTTGTCAGGTAACCGAAACTTCGAGGGTCGCATTAGTCCCGATGTGAAGATGAACTATTTGGCCTCACCGCCATTAGTGGTTGCCTATGCACTTGCCGGAACCATGGATCACGATTTCGTGAATGATTCGCTAGGTAATGACTTGCAAGGCAATCCCGTTTTCCTTAAAGATATTTGGCCTACGGAGGCTGAGGTTTCCTCAGTAGTTGAGGCGTCTATTTCTTCCGAAATGTTCACAAAGGATTATGCCAGCGTCTTTGATGGTGATCATCGCTGGAAGTCGTTGGATACTCCGACCGGAAATACTTTTGAGTGGGATGCCCAATCAACATATGTCCGCAAACCTCCATACTTCGATGGAATGTCGGCAACGCCCTCACCAGTGAAAGATATTTCGGGTGCTCGAGTTATGGCCATCCTTGGTGACTCAGTTACTACTGATCACATTTCTCCTGCTGGAAATATTAAAGTCGATTCACCTGCTGGCGCGTACTTAAGTGCTCATGGAGTAGATCGCAAGGATTTCAACTCCTATGGCTCACGCCGTGGAAATCACGAAGTAATGATTCGTGGAACTTTCGCAAATATCCGGTTGAAGAATTTGCTCCTTGATGGAGTCGAAGGCGGATTCACGAAGAATTTCCTCAACGGTGGCGCACAAGAAACTATTTACGATGCATCGATGGCCTACCAAGCAGCGGGCATTCCACTGGTTATCTTGGCCGGTAAAGAATACGGATCGGGATCATCCAGAGACTGGGCAGCTAAGGGAACCGCGCTTCTTGGAGTTCGCGTTGTCATTGCAGAGTCCTTCGAGCGCATTCATCGCTCCAATTTGATTGGCATGGGTGTTCTGCCTTTGCAATTTGAATCAGGAGAGAGTGCGGCATCTTTAGGACTAACAGGTTCTGAGACCTTTACTGTGACCGGAATTTCGGCGCTCAACACTGGTGGCGTGCCGAAGCAAGTAACAGTGAGCGCTGACGGTAAAGAATTTACCGCCAAAGTCCGCATCGATACACCGGGCGAAGCTGATTACTATCGCCACGGTGGCATCATGCAGTACGTATTGCGTTCTCTACTTTCACAATAGAAAATCGCGAAAGTTTAAGGAAGGGAAGCGACGCCCTTTTCGTGGAAGCGTTTTCCGCAAACGGCTTCGCTGACCCCTTCGCGATCGAGGTAGGGCAAGATTCCTCCAAGAATCATTGGCCATCCTGCACCCAACAACATACAGATATCGATTTCGGCTGGAGTTGAAACAACGCCTTCATCGAGCATCATGCGGGCTTCCTCTGCCAATGCATTCAGTGCGCGCATACGAACTTGCTCGCCCGTGGATGGAGAGGTTCCCTTTTCGATGAGAGCAACCGCTGCTGGATTGGGAATGTAACCACCGTCTTCGTTTTTAATGTAAAACGCTTTTACATTTTCTTTGACGAGACGTTGCATTGTGGGGGAGATTCGATAGCGAGGCCCAAGGTTCTTGTGCAAAGTCTCCGCTACATGCAAGGCCACCCCGGGTCCCACAAGTCCAAGTAATTCAAAGGGAGACATAGGCAGACCAACACTGCGCATTGCGTTATCGGCTACATCTGCCGGAGTTCCTTCATCCATTGCGTCGGTGACTTCGCCCATAAAGCGTGTTAACAAACGGTTCACAACAAAGCCTGGAGAATCCTTTGTGATCACCATCGTCTTCTTGAGTTCTTTGCCAACGAATACTGCAGTTGCCGTAGTTGCATCATCAGTCTTGGTTGTTCTTGCAATTTCAAGTAACGGCATGATGGCTACAGGATTGAAGAAGTGGAAACCGATTACACGCTCTGGATGTTCTAAGCCTTGTGTCATCGCCTCGACAGAAAGTGAGGAGGTATTTGTTGCAATGACACATTCAGGGGTAACAATCTTCTCCAAATTCTTGAAGAGTTCTTGCTTGAGGGAAAGTTCTTCAAAAATTGCCTCGATCACGAAATCAGCCGTGGCAAAAACTTTTTGGTCTACTGAACCTGTAACAAGACCTGTTAGACGACCAGCAGTTTCTGCGCTCATGCGTTTTTTCTCAACAAGTTTGGCGAGTTCTCCATGAACCCATGCAACGCCTTTATCAACACGAGCTTGATCAAGATCGGTCATGACCACAGGGCATTTCAGATTTCTAACCATCACGAGTGCAAGTTGTGATGCCATCAATCCTGCGCCAACTACACCCACTTTGGCCACTTTTCTTCCCAATGCTGGTTTTGGAGCGCCTTCTACTTTTTTGCGCTTCTTTTGGATCAAGTTGAATGCATAGAGAGAGGAGCGCAAAGCATCTGTCATTACAAGATCGGCTAAAGCCACATCTTCGGCATCAAAGCCACTTGATCGAGTGGCGGTGCGAGCATCGGCAATCAATTTCAACGCGCGGGTTGGTGCAGCGATATCAGCCCCACCATATTTCTTATGCGCGGCAGCTTTTCCTTTTGCTAGCGCACTTTCCCAAGCGGGATCGTTGCTGTAGTCAGGGCGCTCGATCTTCTTATCGCCACTGAGAACTTTCGCCGCAAAAGCAATCGAGCGCTCTAAGAAATCTGCTGGCTCAAATACTGCATCCGCAACACCCAATGCCAAAGCATCCTTAGCTTTCATCATCGTGTTGTTATTGAGTGCGTTGAGAATAATTACTTGTACAGCGCGTTCTGGTCCGATGAGTTTTGGCAAAAGTGTCGCACCGCCCCAACCAGGTACCAGACCAAGGAAAACCTCTGGCAGTCCGGTGAATGCTGTTGTTGCAACAGTGCGATAGGTGCAGTGGAGTCCAGCCTCTAAGCCGCCACCTAATGCAAGACCATTAATGAAAGCGAAAGTAGGTACATCAATCTCACCTAAGCGCCTAAAAACATCATGACCGAGTTTGCCAATCGCGAGAGATTGTTCGCGCTTGGAGAGAAATGCCAACGCGGATAAATCTGCACCAGCGGCGAAAATAAAGGGTTTTCCTGTGATCGCAATTGCGACGGGCTTGCGTGAAAGTGCGTCGGTGATAGCAGCATCAAGAGAGGCTAAGGATTTCGCGCCAAAAGTATTTGGGCGATTGTGATCTTGTCCATTATCGAGCGTGATTAGCGCCAAATTCCCATTGAAACCGAAAGCACTGAGATCTACATCGCGTACGAGGGCGTGAGTGACAACTTCTTCAGGAGCGCCATCTGGAAGCGTGATTGATGATGTAGTCATGTTTATTTGCCTGCCTTCGTTGAGCCATTGAAGTGTGGGTTTTCCCAAATTACAGTGCCACCCATTCCGAGTCCGATGCACATCGTTGTCATTCCGTAACGAACTTCGGGATGATCTTCAAAACTTCGGGCGAGATTGAGAATCAAACGAACTCCGGAGGATGCAAGTGGATGGCCCACGGCGATTGCGCCGCCGAATGGATTTACATTCGCTGCATCATCGGCAATTCCAAAATGCTCCAAGAATGCAAGAACTTGTACAGCAAATGCTTCGTTGATTTCAAAGAGACCGATATCTCCAATACTTAATCCAGCTTTTGCTAGCGCCTTAATCGTTGCGGGGACCGGCCCGTAACCCATGATCTCTGGTTCGACACCGGCAAAAGCAAAGGAGACTAAGCGAGCTTTCACAGTTAATCCGAGTGCGCGCGCTTTTTCTTCATTTGCCAAGATTGCTGCGGTGGCACCATCGTTGATTCCGGATGAGTTACCAGCAGTGACTCGTCCCGCTGGACGGAAAGGTGTTTTAAGTCCGGCCAAACCTTCGAGGGTTGTTGAAGGGCGTGGCGGTTCATCTACTGTTGCAATTGCCCAACCGAGTTCTACGCTTCGTGCGGCAGTTGGTATGAGGTCACGTTGGATTTTTCCAGCAGCATACGCAGCTGCGGTTTTCATCTGAGAATTCAGCGCGTAGCGATCGGCGCGTTCTTTCGTCAGAGTTGGAAAACGATCATGTAAACGTTCTGCCGTTGCACCCATTGCCAAGGCATCTTGCTCAACAATTTTTTCTGCTAAATAGCGCGGATTTGGATCAAGACCATCACCAATTGGATGATTTCCCATGTGTTCAACTCCACCAGCGATTGCAAAATCGTATGCACCGAGTGCGATGGATCCAGAAATTGTTGTCACGGCAGTCAATGCACCTGCACACCAACGATCGATTGAATAACCAGGAACTGTTACTGGTAGACCTGCAAGCAGGGCGACACTTCGGCCAAGATTCATTCCTTGATCACCAGTTTGTGTAGCCGCCGCGATTGCAACATCATCAATATCTGCAGGGGAGAGTTTTGGATTTCGCTCGAGTAGGCCACGCACAACGCGCACCATCAAATCATCAGCACGTGTTCCCGCATATAAACTTCCTGATTTTCCGAAGGGAGTGCGGACTGCATCTACGACGACGACAGAATGAGACATGGGTAGTTAATCCTTCTACTGACATGAGGAGCCAGGACGGCCGCTGGTAAAATGTTACCTGCCAGTAGCGTTGATGGAAACCTTTTGAGCAACCTTCTGATGTGGTGTCAGGTAGGCAAAGAGAGTTGCGCTGATATAGCTCGCCCATAATCCAAGTTGAACCCACGTCATGGTGAGAGTGAACCCGATGGTTCCGGCCAACATGCTTGCGATAAAGGAATCAGGTGAGAAGCGAGATTCAAGATCCCACGCCAGGGCCGATTGTCCAGGGATCCAATTGAGAGATTGAAGATCGGAGATGCCGTGAGCGAGGACTCCCGCAGCGACGATGATGAGGGCCACGCCCGTGACCTGGAAAAACTTGCCGATATTAAAGGAGAGCGTTTTCTTGTACATGAGAAGGCTCAATGAGATCGCAGCTGCCAGACCCAGGAATAATCCAAGTGAGGGAGCGAGTGATGTCCGAGCGGTACGGAAATTGCTGTAGATAAAGAGCGCGGTTTCAAGGCCTTCGCGGGCAACTGCAAAGAAAGCGGTGGTAACAATGGCTACAAAACCCATTCCTACGGCATCTTCAACTTTGCTATGAAGTTCGCGGCTCATTGTGCGAGCGGCGCGCTTCATCCAAAAAACCATGACAGTGACCAGAGCAACGGCAACGATGGAAGTAATCCCTGCGAAAGCAGGCTCGCTGCTCGGGGAAAATTCGTGAGAGGTGAAGGTCAGCAAAGCCCCTAAGCCCAAACTTAAGGCAACGGCAAGTGCGACTCCGAGCCATAGAGCGTTGATAAGTTTTCGACGATTGGTTTTTACCAGGTAGGCGTAAAGAATGCTGACGATTAGGGCAGCTTCTAGCCCTTCTCGTAGGGCGATAATGAAAGTGCTGAGCACCCGCTAAATCTAGGACGAGGGGGGTATTTTCGCAACTTCAGTGTTGCGTAATTCGTCACTTTCTTCGGCCACAGGCTCAGGCAGCGGCTCCTTCTGGGTCAGGGCATCTTTGAGGATCGGAGAAACGATCTCGATTTGCCACGCTCGAGCGCCTAATTCAGATAATGCCGAGGCGACATCGTTGGGCGCGCTCCAACAAATACGTCTCACGCTTTCGGGGCTGATCAGGTTCTCAACCGGGATGGAAAGTAGATCTGCCTTGGACTCTAAATTAAATCGAGCATGAGATAGATGAGCGTATTTTTCGGGATGGCGATCGCGCCAAATTTTCACCGGTGGCAAAGTATCTGAGGCCAATCGAATCGGCGGCCAATGACTCTCTGGAATTGCCAGACCTTCGGATATTGCATCAAGCCAGACCTGAGTTCGTTCGAGCCAGCGGGCCCGCAAACCCAGAGGTCGTAGAACTTTCTCGAATTCTTTTCGAGTGGTCGGTGTATGCATCGCCAATTCCATGATTGCGGCATCGGTGAGGATTTTTCCCGGTGCGATGTCGGATTCTTTTGCAACTAAATCTCTCGCATGCCAAAGAGTTTTAATAATTGCTAAGCGATCTCGTCTTTTGATTTTATGCATACCTGATGTTCGCCGCCATGGATCAACTCTTGCCGGCGAAGGCGGTGCTTGAAGTATGGCTTGGAATTCTTGTTCGGCCCATTCCATTTTTCCTTGTGCTTGCAAAATCGATGCAATCTCTTGACGCAATTCGATGAGGAGTTCAACATCTAAAGCTGCATATGTGAGCCAATCAAGTGGCAAAGGACGGGTTGACCAATCAACTGCACTGTGTTCTTTTGCTAACGAAAAACCTAGGTGCGCCTCTACGAGTGGACCTAGTCCGACTCGAGGTAGTCCAGCAATTCGTGCGCCGAGTTCTGTATCGAATAATTTCGTTGGATGAATGCCAATCTCGCGCAAACACGGGAGATCTTGAGTACTCGCATGGAGGATCACTTCATCGGTGGAGAGAATTTCGTTGAGGGCGATGAATAGTGGGTGCGCTATGCCATTAGATGGGGCAAAGGGAATTGGATCAATTAAGTGCAGGCCTCCATCATTGCGCTTGATCTGTATGAGGTATGCACGTTGGCTGTATTTGTATCCAGAAGCTCGCTCGGCATCGACGGCAAATGCGCCATTACCGCTACGAAGTTCCTCGAGCGCCTTTGAGAATGCTATTTCTGTATCAATTACTTCTGGGGTTCCGTTTTTGGGTACCAGAAGTGCAGGGACAATCGCCGGTACTGCATCTGTTGAATCCATATTCTCTAGCGGCGCGCTCGTAAAGGTGAAGCGGTGATCGCAGTAACTCCTTCCGGAACAGGAGAAAGTCCAGCAATTTCGCCAAGCAAAGTGCACCATCCAGAAAGATGTTTCAGGATTTCAGTGGGGTCACTTATGAGCGGTGTCCAAGAAGCTCGGATTTCCATTTCAGCTTCATCGCTGCGCAGTGAAAGTTTTCCAAAGGATGAACTTGCAATTCGGGTAACGGTGCCACTGGGGGCGACATATTCGCACCCGGCACTTGTGAGGGAATCCAACATCCATTTCCAACCCATTTCGGGCAACTGCGGATCTTCTTGCATCATCGGATCCACATCAGCGCGCACGAAAGTTACGCAACGAAATTCACCATCCCAAGTATCTTGACCACCTGGTTCGTGCAAAACAACAAATCGACCAGATGCAATTTCGTCTTCTTCGTCGCCAAGTAATCCGTTACTCACATCAGCGGAAAAAGCGAATGCATATGTTGCAAGTTTCTGTGGTGCCGGAACTTCTTCTAATAAAATTTCAGATCGAGGAACGAAAGCTCTCAAAGCTTGCGTAAATCGTTCAAATCCCATTGCGTCCACTGCCTCAATCTAAAGTTAATCACGCTCAAAGCGTGGGAGGCGGGGCGGTAGCATTCCCCATATGGCGATTGCTTTGGCACTTTTTTCAAGTGTTTTGTGGGGAAGCGCGGACTTTGAAGGCGGTCGCCTTGCCAAACGCTTTGCACCAATAGCAGTGACTGGAGCATCGCAAGCCTTTGGCCTGCTTTTCGGATTAATCATCGTTATTGCTACAGGCTCGTGGAGGCTGCCAGCCACTGGTGCTGATGGATATTTATTAAATGGAATTCTTGCGGGAGTCTTTGGTTACATAGGTTTGGTCTGTTTATATTCCGGACTTGCTACCGGCCGAATGGGCGTTGTTTCACCGATCAGTTCTCTATGCGCAATTATTCCATTGACAGTTGCGTTGAAGGGCGGTGAGTCACTTTCCACGTTAAATATTGTTGGAATATCCGTTGCATTGATTGGCGCTTTTTGTGCCAGTGGGCCAGAGATATCTCAAGGCTTACCTCTTAAACCTCTTCTCTATGCAGTAGGCGCGCTCTTTGGATTTGGTACAGGTTTAACTTTCATGGCAAAGGGATCTGCTTCTAGTGCGTTGATGACCATGGTGCTCATGCGTGTAACAACTCTATTTATTTCTTTAACTTTGGCAGTTGCTAAGAAGTCCTTTGGTGGTTTTCGCCAGCGGCGTGATTTTCTTTCCCTTGCATTTATTGGTGTCTCAGATTTCTCTGCAAATGTCTTGATAGGTGTTGCTTCAACAAAAGGACTTGTTTCGATTGTGATGGTTCTCGGTTCTCTCTTTCCTATAATGACCGCCGTGCTCGCTTTCAAGCTTCTCAAAGAACGTTTGCATATTGTTCAATATGCAGGAATTCTGCTAGCAATCGTTGGCGTGGCGATTATTTCAGCGGCATGAATAGAAAGTTGTATCGTCTAGAACTTCGATTTTGACCTCTGTGAAATGTGAAAGTATGAAATCGTAATCGACACGATCCTCTCCAGAACTGATCGTTGTAATACTCAATTCGAATTCATCAATAGCACCAGCCTCTAGGAGTTCAGAGAGAATCGACCACCCTGCCTCAATTCCAATCTCTGGACCAAATTTAAGTCGAGCTATTTCTATCGCCTCAACGGGGGAGCAGTTCAACCAGTGCGCTTGATCATTTACCTTCAGTAGGTCAGGCTCTGTATGCGAGATGATGACAACGGGGACTGGTGTTCGTGAGTAGCGTTCATTTCGCGCTGTCTTTCCTCCAATAATGAGGCAATCGAAGGTACGCCTCCTGGCTAGAAACCTGTCGCGATCAACAGCACTCGAGAGAGCTTGGGAAGTTCCGCCTTTTGTCGTTGATCCATCTTGGCCCAGTACCAAGGTTGCGACCACACTCATGGGTCAAGATTAGTGAGAGTTCTGTCAGTGGCTGGAGTTAACGTATGAGCATGATCATCAACTGTGATAGCTGCACGATGAGAGAGATTGCCTGCTCAGATTGTGTCGTCTCAACTCTGCTCGCGTTGCCAAGCCCAGAAAACGGCGATATCAGCACCAGAACTGTCCAAGCCCTTGAACTTCTATCCCAGGCGGGAATTGTCCCTCCGTTGCGCTTCCAGAGCGTGATTCGGGGGTAATTCGCAGGTAAGAAGCGCCTCGTGAGGTTGAGTTTGGCTGGTAAAGGCGGTTAGCCTGACCAGGTGCGTTTTCCTCGAGTTGCAGCCGCCTCTAGTTTCGGGCTTGTTCTAGCAATCTCCCTGACCGCCGTTCTCGTATCTTCCTACCCTGCCGCCGCGGCCCCGTCGCTCGCTGATGTCCAGGCGCGCGTTTCCCTGCTTCAAAGTGAGGCGGCAAATGCAGCTGAGGGCGCCCAGTCAGCCAAAGTCCAGTTAGCTTCGCTGACCAGGACGTTGAGCGGGATCAAACAAGCCGCAGCCGCTCAAAGCCAGACGGTTGCGCAATTGCGAAAATCTCTAGGCGCCATCGCCGTTGAGCAATACAGAACAGGTGGCCTAAGCCAGAGTTTGGAACTACTTTTTTCCAGCGATCCGACCTTGTATCTATCAGCGGCGGGATCCCTTGATGCCATCACTCGCCGAAAGACTTCGCAACTTCGCAAGTATGCAGTCGCTCAACAACGTTTGAGCGCAACCACGTACACGGTGAATGACAAAATGACTTTGGTCAAAGCCACTCAAGCTCGATTGACCGCACAGATGGCTCAAGCTCAAGCAAAATTAAAAGAGGCTGAAAAATTATTGGCTAATCTCAAAAAGAGTGATCGAGCCCGACTTGCTCGCCTTGCTCTTTTGAAGGAGAACGCAGATCAAGCCTCATCATTGGCCCTGGCGAAAAGTACAAAAGGAATTTCCGGACGCGCTGGCCTGGCTTTGAAGTTCGCAATAAAGCAAATTGGTGACAGGTATGTTTTCGGAGCTGCAGGAATGACGTATTGGGATTGTTCGGGCCTAACCATGTTGGCTTATCGAGCGGCGGGTGTTTCACTTCCGCACTCAGCGGCAGCGCAAGCAAATTATGGAAAACGTGTGTCGCTGAATGCACTTAAACCAGGTGATTTAGTTTTCTTTGGTCGTCCCATCGGTCACGTGGGTATCTATTTCGGCGGTGGCAAGATGCTTGATGCTCCGCACACGGGCGCTCGCGTCAAAGTTGAGCCATTCGGATCCTATTTCGGGCGGGAAAGATTCGTCGCAGCGCGACGTTTCTAAAGTGTCACACATTCTTTTTGTCACCAATGATTTTGGTCCACGTGCCGGAGGGATCGAAACTTTTATTATCGGATTGATCGAACGTCTGCCCAAGGAAAGCGTTGTTGTTTACACATCAGCTCAAGCAGACACTGATGCTTATGATAAAAAGTGGTTATCTGATTTTGGCGTAAGAGTTGTAAGAGATCGAACGAAAATTCTGCTCCCAACACCACGTGTTGCGCGGGCTGTAAGCAAACTTGCAAAAGAGATTAATGCTGACGTCGCATGCTTTGGTGCGGCGGCGCCTTTAGGTTTACTTGCACCAACCCTGCGCAGAGCCGGCATTAAGAAAATCGTCGCTCTCACTCATGGACATGAAGTGTGGTGGGCAAGAGTTTTTCCATTTTCCTGGGCAATGCGCCGTATAGGGAAATCAGTTGATGTCCTGACCTACCTTGGTGAATTTACCCATAAAGCAATTGCCAAAGCGCTCTCACCGAGCGCTCAATCATCGATGCTCCGTATTGCACCAGGAATAGATACCGAGCACTTCAACTGTGATCCTGATGCCGACCAACTCCGATCTGATCTTGGCTTGGCACACAAGCGTGTGATTGTCTGCGTTGGACGTCTGGTGCATCGAAAAGGACAAGACCGTTTGATTCAAGCGATGCCCATGATTGTGCGCTCCATTCCGAATGCACATTTATTACTGGTGGGACAAGGGCCATATCGCGAGAAACTCGAATCCTTTGTGAGTGAATATGGAGTCCAAGATTCGGTGACATTTATTGGACGAATCCAATATCAAGAACTTCCTAAATATTTCAAAGTAGGAGACATTTTCGCGATGCCCTCAAGGTCACGCTTCAGGGGATTAGAAGTTGAGGGGCTAGGGATTGTTTATCTAGAAGCCAGTGCTTGCGGCTTACCCGTCATCGCAGGAAATTCAGGAGGTGCCCCTGATGCAGTCCTTGAGGGAGAAACAGGGATAGTTGTCGATGGAACGCAAGTACAGCAAATTGCTCAAGCGTGCATCGAATTGTTATCAGATCGAGAGCGCGCACAGGCTATGGGACGAGCCGGCCGAAATTGGATTGAGAAGTCTTGGTCTTGGGATTTATGGGCGAGTGAATTTAGAAAGACTTTGACTATCTAGCAAGTATTAATCGACCAGATTATTCTTCAATGCAACTGCGAGTGCTTGAGTCCTTCCCGTGACTGACAATTTTCTATAAATAGATGCCAAGTGAGTCTTTACCGTAGCTTCCGATATAAATAGTTCTTGCGCAATTTGCTGTGATGTCTTACCTGATGGAAGAAATGCGAGAACTTGGAATTCCCTTGCCGTTAGTTTGAATCCGACTTTCTTATGTTCAATGGCAGCACGTAGACCTTGGGCTGAAAAGGTGAGGGGAGCAGAGAAAGCATGCGATACCGCGGCAACAACTTCGTGCAGCGGTGCACTCTTTACGATGAAGGCGCTTGCACCCGCTTGCAAGCTTGCCAGAAGGTGGCTCTCGTCATCATGAAGTGTAAGAACAACGATGCCAACTGTTGGAGATATTCCTCTCGCCCAGGAGACGACTTCTAACCCGCTGCCATCAGGCAGACTCAAATCAACAACTATGACATCTGGTTTCTTATGAGCAATTTGCGCGAAAGCTTCGTTTTTCGATGCAGCTTCTCCTATTACGGAATACCCCGCATGAGTAAGTGCGCTTTTTAATCCTTGACGGACCACATCATGGTCATCAATAAGCAAGATCGTAATTTCCGATGTGTTCATGGTCCTATTTAGCGCTCGGGACTCGCAGATGGGCGACGGTACCCGCATCTGTGCTTTCAATCGTAAACTCTGCATGAATAGTGTTTGCTCTTTCTCGAACGCCAGCGAGACCGAAGTTTGATTGTTCTGCCGTTTCAATCCCGATGCCATTATCCGTCACCCAATGATTTAGTGAATCTGGGTTTTGAGCGAGCGATAACGTTGCTGATGTGGCGCCAGAATGACGCGCAATATTTTGAAGGAGTTCGCCAGCAATTCGCAGGATTTCATATTCATATTCGAGTGGAATATCTAGAGGCTTCGATTCACATCGAGTTTCTAAATCAAAAGCAAAACGATGATTAGTATTGAGAGCGAGAAGCTCTTGCGAAAGTGTTGATCCGAGAGGTTTTCGCAGTTGGTACATCTCGCGGCGAACTTTGTCGATTAATTCCGAAACTGTAAATCGGAGTGTGCGCAACTCTTTTCGAGTCGTGGAATTGATTTCGGGCGATGCCAACATGAGGTCAAGGCTGTAACCCACGCCTATGAGGTCTTGCGCGATTCCATCGTGAATCTCTTGGGCAAGCTTTATTCTTTCGACGCTCGCCATGAATGCCCTCTACGAGTAGAGGGACTCAATTTCATTGGCAAATTCCTTAGCAACCACATGTCGCTTAACGGAGAGTTTTGCCGTGAGATGACCACCTGCAATTGTGAAATCAGTCGGAAGGATTATGAATTTTCTGATTGATTCGGCTTTACTCACTGCCTTGTTTGCCTCATCAACTCCGGTTTGGATGACGGAAATCAAATCAGGATCTTTCGTCAATTCAGCCAAGGAGGTACCTGTCTTTTTGTTAACAGCGACCCATCCTTTAAGTGCGTCGGCATCTAAAGTCACCAGAGCAGCAATGAAAGGTTTGTTATCGCCAACCACCAGACACTGACTTACAAGTGGATGAGCACGCAGGCGATCTTCAAGCACAGCGGGCGCAACATTCTTTCCGCCAGATGTGACGATCAATTCCTTCTTGCGACCGACAATGTAGAGGAAACCTTCTTCATCGATACGTCCAAGATCTCCGGATTTAAACCAATGATCCTCGGTGAAACTTTCTTTGTTTGCCTCATCATTTTGCCAATAACCGCGCATAACGATTGGTCCTTTGATAAGAACCTCTCCGTCGTCATCGATTCGAACAGATGTGCCTGGAATTGGTCGTCCGACAGATCCCACTCGGTGATGTGTTGTGAGATTGAGAGTTGCTCCAGCTGTAGTTTCAGTAAGCCCGTAACCTTCCAAGATTCTGATTCCAGCGCCTCTGTAGAAATGTCCAAGGCGCGCACCTAGTGGCGCTCCACCGGAGATCGCAGCTTCAACATTTCCACCCATGCCATGACGAATCTTTGAGTACACCAACTTGTCAAAAAGTTTATGTTGGATAAGTAGTGGCAGGGGAGTCTTGCCCTGATCTAAGGATTCGCTATAGGCAATGGCAACGGCGGCGGCTTTACGAAAAATCTTTCCCTTACCGGCTGCTTCGGCTCTCGATTCTGCGCCGTTGTAAATCTTTTCAAAGATTCTAGGCACTGCTAAAACGAAAGTTGGCTTGAAGGATGCAAGATCAATAGGTAAGCGCCCTGCGGGATCTCCGCAGTGAGCCATATGTAGTCCAGCACTTACTGCGCCAATTTCAACCATGCGACCAAAAACATGTGCAACAGGCAAGAAAAGAAGTGTGGATCCGCCTGGTTTTAAGAACAGGTCGCTGGCACCTTGAACAACATTTCCGCATTCCGATAAAAAGTTTCCGTGAGTGAGTTGAACACCTTTTGGTTTTCCAGTTGTACCCGATGTGTAAATGAGAGTTGCTAAAGTGTCTGGAACGAGAGAGTTACGTCGTTTATCGATTTCGTCATCACTGACACCGGCACCTGCTTTTGCAAGAACATACAAAACATCTTCGGTCATAGTCCATACGTGTTGGGTGTGCGCGGGAAGGATTGGCGTAACCAGTTCTTTAAGAATTGGGGTTTCGACAATGAGCCCTACGGAACCTGAATCACTGAGAATCCATTCAACCTGTTCGGCCGAGGATGTTTCGAAAATCGGAACAACGCACCCGCCTGCAAACCAAATTGCAAAATCCAAAATCGTCCACTCGTATCGAGTACGCGCCATGATTGCTACGCGATCTCCAATATTTACTCCAGCGGCAATTAAACCTTTGGCAGCAGCCCTTACTTCTGCCTCAAACTCACGAGCTGTGACACTTTGCCATCCCTCGCCCAGAGGCCGAGAGAGCATGACTCTCTCTGGTTCAAACCAAGCCCTTTCGGCCACCAGATTTGTGAGATTACCTGCGGTCGCTGCGGGCACGAGTGCCGGAATGTTGATTTCGTTCATGGCTCCAACGCTAGCGTGACAAAGGTGAGATGGGGAAGGGTAATCTGTGCGCCATGAGCGATATTTCTTCAGGTTCCATTTCCATCGACGCCCCTGTGGCCGCGGTGTCCGCAATCCTTTTCGATATTGAGAAGTATCCGACATGGTCGACTTCCATTAAATCCGCCGAAGTCCTGACAAAGGACGATCAGGGCAGGGTCCTCGCGGCCAAACTTTCAATCGATGCAGGCATGATGCGTGACCGTGTCAGTTTGGATTATGACTGGAGCCAAGCCCCTGACCGTCTGAGTTTTTCACTCAGTGATGCGGACTTACTGACAGGTATGGATGGGGCCTATGTCATCGAGGCAGAGGATGCGGATACAACGAAAGTCACCTATGAGTTGACCGTGAGTTTATCCATGCCGATTCCAGCAATGATGCGTACAAAAGCCGAGAAAACAACGATCGATCAAGCATTGTCGCAACTCAAGGCGTTCGCGGAAAAATAGATGGCGTTTTCTATCGGTGTCGATGTTGGTGGCACGAAGGTTCTTGGTGGCGTAGTCGATGTCAATGGCAAAGTCCTAGCCCACGCCCGAAGAGACACTCCACGTCAAGGTGGCAGAGCGCTCACGCAAGCGATTGCCGACGTTGCATTGGAGTTGATGAAAGATTTCGATGTCAGCACAGTTGGAATATCAGCAGCAGGTTTTATTTCCGCCGATCGAAAAACAATGTTGGCAACACCAAATATTGCAGATTGGAATGGCGTAAATCTCAATGAAGAACTTTCCGAACTCATTGGACTTCCCGCTGTCATTGAAAATGATGCGAATGCAGCTGCATGGGGAGAAGCGAAATTTGGTGCAGGACGTGGTGAGAGCCAAGTAATTTTGCTTACGATCGGAACAGGTATCGGTGGTGGAATTATTATTAACGGCGCTCTACACCGAGGCGCGTACGGAATCGCCGCAGAGTTTGGACATATGCGGGTGGTGCCAGAAGGACATTTGTGCGGATGCGGAGAACGAGGATGTTTCGAGCAATACGCATCAGGTAATGCCCTTCTTCGCCACGCAAGAGAGGCGATAAATGCTTCTCCCGATGTTGCGCGAAATCTACTTTCGCTGGGAGATGGCACTGTTGCAGGCCTTACAGGTAAGCACATTACTGAAGCTGCAAGAACGGGCGACCCAGTTGCTTTAGCGGCGTTTAATACCACGGCACAATGGTTAGGTGCGGGTATTGCATCACTGTCGGTTTTGTTAGACCCGGCTTGCGTGATTATCGGCGGTGGAGTGATCGATGCTGGTGAGATTTTGCTTGGACCAACAAGGCAAGCGCTAGAAAATTATTTACCGTATGCCGGCAAGCATCCTTCGCCAAGGATTATTGCTGCGGAATTAGGTAATGAAGCTGGTCTCGTCGGAGTTGCAGACTTAGCTCGTTAAAGAATTGCTCCATCTTCATCCGTGAAGTCATCACGTAATGAATAAAGAAATCCCGCAAGTCCGCCAAAGAACGCGATCACGCCTGGCCAAGGCTCGACGCCCAGTGGATTAAATCCAGTTACGGCTGCGACTACGGCATAGATGGGCCCAGCGATCATTGCGTAGATGGAATTGCGTTTTACTCTGCTGTGAATCGGCAACAACTCGGGATTAGGCTCTATAAAATGCTCCTCATTTTCAAGGAGATCAAGATTGTCCAGATAATTTGTGGGGGAGGACTCGTCCAAAGAGAGACCTGCAACGATGGATTCGAATTCGGCATCAATGAGATCGGTGTCGTCATCGATGGAAGAAGGCCAAAAACCATGGCCAACTTCGCTGATGAAGAGAATCGTTTCAGAGACACTTGCAGATTCATCGCCATCAGTAAGAACTACTTCGCGGATGTAAGCCGATGAAATATTTTCAGCAATCTCTTGGGCTTGAGTAAATTTCTCGCCCGTATCGCCGAGTGAATACATGAGAAGTAGCGGATGTTCTATCAGATCTAAATTTTCAAAGACATCTTTATATTCTTTGCGCGATGAGCGATTAGCGGATGATGAAATCGGATCGATGATGATGATTCCATCGATTTGGTCGGTAAACTCTTCTCCGATTGCCAATGCAGAGACTGAACCAATTCCGACACTCACAACGAAAATCTTTTCGCATCTACCTTGCAGAGATAAATATTCCTCGCGCAACTTCTTAGTTGCAGAGCTATCTGCGCCCTCAATGGTGATGATCGAGTGGTCGCTTTGGGCCCGAAGTCGCTGGGCAAAGTCGGAGGTTTCCGATTGCAGGATCAGAATCCCAACATTGCTCAAGCCAGGCTCGCCTCCGCGCGGGTTTGGGATCTGTGTCACTTTCCCATAGTGTCATATCTCGTGAATTGCCACTAAATTGGGGCATTGGTGTTGTTCGACATCAAGAACGAGGCGAAGGGCTGGGCGATGATTAATCTGCCATACGGATTGCTTCGCGCATTCTTGACGCCTTTTCTCATGCTCCTTTTCAGGCCCAAAGTTACAGGTTTAAGAAACGTGCCCATCAATGGCCCTGTGATTATTGCGTCCAACCATCTCTCATTTAGTGATTCCATCTTTATGCCCCTTGTTGTACCGAGGAAAGTTACTTTCTTGGCAAAGAGCGAATACTTCACATCGCCTGGTCCAAAAGGCTTGCTCAAGAAACTTACTTTCATCGCACTGGGGCAAGTTCCTGTAGATCGCTCTGGTGGTCGAAGAAGTGAAGCGGCACTCATTACCGGTTTGAAAGTTTTGGCAGAAGGAAATTGCTTAGGAATTTATCCTGAAGGGACGAGATCTCCCGATGGCCGCCTCTACAAAGGCCGCACGGGAATCGCTCGATTGGCGATCGAATCCGGAGCACCGATCATTCCCGTAGCAATGTTTAATACGGAGAAGATTCAGCCGACTGGCAAAGTTATCCCTAAGATCATGCGTGTAAAAATGATTTTTGGCGAACCGATTTATCTCAGCGGCGATTCAACGGATATGCAACTTCTGCGCGACGCAACTGATGATTTAATGCGCAAACTCCAAGAATTATCTGGGCAAGAGTATGTGGATATTTACGCAACAAAAAGAAAAGCTGAGATGAACGACGAGGATTAATCCTCTAGCCCTAAACGTGTCACTAAGTAATTGCACGTATTGCAGGTTGGTCCTGCATCTGGAAAAGGTCCTTCCAGAACAGAAATGAAATCTTGTATTACGTTCAGAAAACCGCGCTCGTTTCGCTCGATAGGGACATAACTTTGGGCAACTCCAAAGCCATATGTATCTGGCGTGTTTCCTATGACTCGATTGGGTTTCCATACGAGCAACCCCATGCTTGCAACAGAGAGAGCTTTTCCTGAAGCAGGAATTTCCATTGCATAGGTATATGCATGAAGTTGAGGGGAGTAGAAGTCTGCTGAATCCCTTGTACTATCGGAGACTTTGCAGTCAATGAGGGCAACGGTGCCATCTTCATTTTCTGCAACGAGATCGTATTTACCCAAGATTGCCCAACGGGTAGCTTCGCCATTAACTATCAGTGGCTTACTTTTTACAAACTCCGCCAACTTGGTGACTTTTCCTGGTCGAAGCGAAGAATCAATTTCTTGAGTTGCAACACCTCGGAAAGCATTCTCTTGGAAAGTCGATAGTGGACCAACTAAAGGCATTGTCAGCGGCATCATCACTTTGTGCCAATATTTAATCCACAAACAGCGCTTACAGGTGGATAGACCAAAGGTGAGATCTGATGGCGAAATATTCTCGCGAGCTGGTTTTGCGGGTTTCTTCATGAGTTCAGTATCTCCTTCATTAACCAGCAAGATGGCGAATTGCAGCGCCAATAACTAGGACTCCCAGCGTGATCATCACGCAACCTCCAATTGTGCGAAGTTTTACAAGTCGACCTGCATCAGTAGCCAACCAATCCCTCGCAGTTCCTGCTAGAAGTCCCCAACTTCCATCACACACCAGGCACATCAGAGCAAAGAGCATGCCAAGCAGGAGGAGTTGCCCGGTAACTTGACCGCGATCGCGATCGATAAATTGTGGAAGCACGGCAGCATTGAAAACCAAAATCTTCGGATTCAACAGTGCGACCCAGAGACCTTGCCTCATTGTTGTGAGCGCTGAAGGTTGTAATTCGCCTTTCGCCGACATGCTCGCCGCATGAACATGGCGATGGCGAATCGCATCAATTCCGAGATAGACGAGATAAGCGCCACCTCCCCATTGAACAGTGGCGTATGCGATATCTGAACGTTGCAAAATGGGGCCAAGTCCAACTGCGACGAGCACAGACAAAATGAGTGTCCCGATTGCGTTACCGAGAACTGTGAAGAGCGCCGTTTTGCGACCCCAAGAAATAGCCCGAGCGATAATAAAGAGAACACTGGGACCAGGTGCTAGAACAATAAGAAGTGAGGACGCGACGTATTCCCAAATCCGCGTCGGTACGATCATTGTGCAATATTAACTGAGATTAGAAAGAGTTGGGGAACACTTACCCCAACTCTTTCTAATCTTGCAATATCTTGAAGGGACTAGCTTGCGTTACCGCGGCTCTGAGCGATTCCGTGGAGAACTTGATATCCCACCACCGCTACGAGTGTTGCGTTGATGATTCCACCAAATGTGTAGTCGCCACTTGTCCAAGACATATCGGCAATACCGATGATCAAGGCAGAAGCAGCGATGATGAGGTTGGTTGAATCGGCAAAGTTCACTTTGCCCTCGATCCAGATGCGTGCACCTAGGACACCGATCATTCCAAAGAGTGCGACACCAACTCCGCCGAGCGCCCCGATTGGAGTTGCGCTGAGAACCGCTCCAAATTTAGGGGAGAGGGAGAGGCAAATCGCCCCAACTCCGGCAACCCAATAAGCAGCTGTGGAATATACGCGCGTAGCTGCCATTACACCGATGTTCTCGGCATAGGTAGTAGTTCCTGAACCTCCACCAGCGCCAGCTAGCGTTGTTGAAATTCCATCTGCAAAGAGAGCCATACCCATCTGGTCATCAAGATTCTTACCGGTCATCGCCGAGACCGCTTTAACGTGACCGACGTTTTCTGCAATGAGGACAAGAACAACAGGTAAGAAGAGTGCAATTGCCTTTCCGTTAAATGTTGGACTTGTGAAGTGAGGCATAGCAAACATTGATGCTGCCTTGATTCCACTTGTATCAACATCTCCACGGATAAGTGCAACTACGTAGCCGACGACAAGGCCCAAGAAGATGCTGATGCGACCCATGAAGCCTCGTGAAAACGCAGAGATTAAACCGATGGAAGCCAAAGTAATTATTCCAACGAGTGGTCCTTTGACGAAGTTATTTTTTGCAGCGCCAGCCAAATTGAGGCCAATCACCATAACGATGGTTCCAGTAACAAGTGGAGGAAGCATCCAGTTGATCCAACCAATTCCGGCGCCTTTAACGATGAGGCCAATCACTGCCAAAATGATTCCTGTGGCAACGACGCCACCTAATGCGTTCGACATTCCACCACCGGCTTTAGCCGCAGCAATTGGAGCGAGAAATGCGAATGATGATCCCAAGTAGCTTGGTACACGATTCTTCGTGATTGTTAGGAAAATTAGAGTTCCGACTCCGGAGAAAAAGAGAGTGGTTGTTGGTGGTAAGCCAGTGATGATTGGGACAAGGAATGTGGCGCCGAACATTGCAGCAATATGTTGCACTCCAACGCCGATTGTGCGGGGCCAACTCAAACGTTCGTCGGTTGAAACAACTTCCCCGGCACCGATTGTCTTTCCAGTGCCATGAAGCTTCCACGAGAGTAGCGACATCTATGAATTCCTTCCTCAGTTAATGCGAAATCACCACAAAGGGTGCGTGCATTAGGAATTAACGGGGAAGCGCTATAACCCTAGGTCGACTCCCTCACGAGTGTGCGCATACGCATGAGTACGCCACGCCGAAGGGACGATCAGCCAAGTTGCGTCTATGAAACATATCGGCTTTAATATCGTATCGATATATCGTATCGATATATCCACGCGATAGGAGGTCATCGTGCGCTCTCGAAGTGAGTCATTGGAGTTCGCCCTGCTGGGCCTTTTGGCACAGAACGAACTTCACGGATACGAGTTGCGCAAGCGACTGATAGCCATTTATGGCCCTTTCCGAGCGCTCTCTTTCTCAGTCCTCTATCCGCAATTGCGCCGCATGCTGGTTGCTGGGCTGATTGAAGAGTCAGTATCGGTGGAGCCAGGAGCATCTCGGCGCTCGCGAATTGTTTATCGCCTCTCACAGGCAGGTAGAGACAAATTCTCCCTCCTGACTGAAACGGTAAGTCCGGATACATGGGAGGACGAAGGCTTTGAAGTTCGCTTTGCCTTTTTTAGTCCAACATCCTCCGTCAATAGGGTGCGCATTTTGGAAGGGCGTCATCGTCGTCTTAAGGAACGCGCAGAGGTTTTGCGAAATGAATTGGAAAGATCCCCGGTAGGTATCGATAAGTACTTAGAGGAATGGCGCCGTCATTCCCTCGAATCAGCCGATCGCGAAATCGCTTGGCTTGAAGACATGATTAAGACCGAGAGGAAATAAAGTGAATATCCAAACAGGTAAAGGCGACATTCGAGTTGCCATTGTTGGCGTAGGTAACTGCGCCAATTCCCTTGTTCAAGGTGTCGTTTACTACAAAGATGCACCCGAGAATCAAGAAATCCCCGGTCTTATGCATGCAGTTGTTGGTAGTTATCACATCAACAATGTGAAATTTGTGGCCGCATTCGATGTTGATGCAAAAAAGGTTGGTCTAGACCTAGCCGATGCGATTTGGGCAAGTGAAAATAACACCATCAAGTTTGCAGATGTTGCCCAAACAGGTGTGAGCGTTCAACGTGGTGTTACACATGATGGTCTTGGAAAGTATTACCGCGAAACCATCACCGAGTCGGATGCTCCTGCTGTAGATGTTGTCCAGGTTCTGAAAGATGAAGCGGTAGATGTTCTGATTTGCTACCTACCGGTTGGCTCTGAAGTTGCTGCGAAATTCTATGCTCAATGTGCCATCGATGCAGGGTGTGCTTTCGTTAATGCGCTTCCAGTATTTATTGCATCCGATCCTGTATGGGCTGATAAGTTCACAAAAGCCGGTCTTCCAATCGTGGGGGATGACATTAAGAGCCAAGTGGGTGCAACGATTACTCACCGAATAATGGCAAAACTCTTTCAAGATCGAGGAGTCCACTTGGATCGCACCTACCAGCTCAACGTAGGTGGAAATATGGACTTTAAGAACATGTTGGAGCGCGATCGTTTGGAATCCAAGAAGATTTCAAAGACGAATTCGGTAACCTCTCAATTGGAACATGACTTAGGTGCGCGTAACGTGCACATTGGGCCATCTGATTACATTCCTTGGCTCGATGATCGCAAGTGGGCCTACGTTCGTCTAGAAGGCCGTGCCTTTGGCGACGTTCCACTAAATCTTGAATACAAACTAGAAGTATGGGATTCACCGAACTCTGCTGGCGTGATTATCGATGCGCTTCGTTGCGCGAAAATCGGATTAGACCGAGGTATTGGTGGGCCACTTCTATCGCCAGCCAGTTACTTTATGAAAACTCCTCCGGTGCAATACACGGATGAACAAGCTCATGTTCGCACTGAGGAATTTATTGCCGGAACTATCGAAAGATAAATCTGAAATATGAGTTGTAGCCATTAATTTATGGCAAAGAAAACTCCCCCCGATTAACTCGGGGGGAGTTTTTCTTCACCCTCACGGAGAGTAGAGGGCTAGATCGTCGCGTCTTCTGGAGTGCGACGAAGATGAACCCACCCTGCCATGGAAAGTATGAGCAATAGGAGTCCGCCTAGAAGTGAAACTCCTGCAGAGATTCGTGCAATCTGTCCGATCTCCCAAAATGCATAAGCAGTCAAGAGAGTTCCACGAAGTGTTGTTCCCTTAAATACAGTATCCAAAGTTGCGAGTGCTGATGCAGCAGCTTTTTGAAGCGCTGGATCATTTGGAGCAGCAGCTGCAGCACCTGAAGCAGTACGGCTAGCAGTAGAAGCATCTGCGTAAGTTGCCATGCGTGAAAGATGGAAACCTAGGTAGTGATCTGCATACATTTGTGCTTGCTTACCAGTGGTCATCAACTTGCCACCATTGTCTTTGAAGAAAGCTGTTGTTGATGCATCTTCATCTGAGTTACCTGTTGCTGCTGGAATAGTGATCTTCTGTGCTACCAATTGTCCCGAGACAGCACTATCTGAAAAGCTATAGCCCCAGTTCATGAGACCTGCTGCAACAAAAAGAAAAAGACTTAAACCAAATCCGACTAACGTGACGATACCGTCAAAAGTACGACGTTTCATTGTTTTCTCTCCTTTTAGTATTCATCAATGTATGAACATGCACATTGAACACTCATCGTTAGAGAGTAGAAGGAGAACTCGTGAGTGTTAGCCCCTGCAAAATTGTGATTTAGGTTAAGAAGTTGCCTGGCTCACTTGAAGGTTTCTTGCGGTTTTTTTATAGGTGACGAGCACAAAGAGATTGGCCGTCGGGTCCAACCTCATAGTGCTGGCAGGAAACACCTAGTCGGTCAAAGGCTTTATCGCCATAGTGCGTGCGGTAGGCGAGTGCCAATAGCACGCGAAGATTTGTATCGCCATCAGCACGAATGCCAAATGCTTTTGCGGTTCGGCTCACAGTATTTTCTACTACTTTTTCCGTGTGCGCAGTCTCTCGTGCAATGGATGAATTTGATTTTCCTTCGCAGAGCAAATCCATAACGAGGCGTTCAAATGGCGTGAGATCTCTTGTAGCGATGGTGATATCAATTGCCATGATGCGCGGGGGCCTCTCCCAAACTTTTGAGTATTAACTCTCTTGACACTCGTACTTTAGTGGTGCTCACCCATAAGATTGCCAAATGGATGAAGTATTGGCAAGAGTTGACGGGCCTGTGTTGGTTCTCACAATCAATAGACCAGCCAAAATGAACGCGATCACCCGAGGGATGTATGCGGGGTTATCCCAACATCTGAGCGAAGCCGCCCAAAATTTCGCAATTCGGGCAGTGGTAATCCAGGGCGCTGGCGAGCATTTCACAGCCGGAAATGACATCTATGACTTCATTGAGGAGCCACCCACGGGCCCAGATTCCCCAGTGAGTCGATTCTTGGAGGTTATTCACAACTTTCCTAAGCCTTTAATTGCCGCGGTACAAGGAAATGCAGTGGGAATTGGCACAACGATGCTCTTTCACTGCGAAATCGTTTTTGCCACAGAGAGTGCAAATTTCTCCATGCCTTTTGTCTCCTTGGGCCTCGTGCCAGAAGCTGGATCAAGTTACATTTTCCCCGCACTGGCTGGGTATCAAGAAGCTGCGCGGATATTTCTAACAGGAGATAGCTTCAGCGCGAAAGATGCAAAAGGATACGGATTAGTAAGTTTCATCAGTGATGACGCGCAAGAGCAAGCACTTGCAATGGCGCATCGAATAGCAGAGCAACCACCTACCTCAGTGATTAATACGAAGGCACTTCTCAAAGCGCGTTCTCATGACGCAATCACAGCGGTCATGAAAGTTGAAGGTGAATTGTTTATGCTGGCTTTGCAATCTGATGAGGCCATGACGGCCTTTATGAAATTCACTTCCAAGAAAGACAAAGGGGCTAAGTAATGAGTCTGCAAGGAAAGCGAATATTCATCACTGGAGGCTCACGAGGCATTGGGCTGGCAATCGCTTTGAAGGCAGCAGCTGATGGCGCATCAATTGCCATTGCTGCGAAGACTACTGAGGCTAATCCGAAATTACCCGGAACCATTTTTACTGCAGCCAAGGAAATTGAAGAAGCCGGAGGCATTGCTCTTCCTATTCAATGCGATCTTCGCGATGAGAATCAAATCGCCGATGCAGTGGCGCGCGCGGCGCAGGAATTCGGCGGGATAGATATTTTGATTAATAATGCAAGCGCAATTAATCTCACAAGAACTGAGGAAACACCTGCCAAGCGTTTTGATCTTATGTTTGATGTAAATGTTCGCGGAACTTTCTTGACTTCACAAGCAGCAATTCCATTTCTTCGGGAGTCCGCAAAGGCAGGAAGAAACCCGCATATTTTGACTCTTTCTCCGCCTCTATCGATGAAGCCTAAATGGTTCAAGAATCATGTTGCTTACACAATGGCGAAATATGGAATGAGCATGTGTGTTCTCGGGATGTCCGAGGAATTTCGACGCGATGCAATAGCAGTGAATGCTCTCTGGCCTCGGACTGCAATTGATACTGCTGCATTAGCGATGATTCCTGGTGTTGATACCGCCGCTTGCCGAACTCCTGAAATCTTGGCTGATGCTGCGTATGCAATATTTCACCGAGACTCAAAAGAATGTACAGGTAATTTCTTTGTGGATGATGAAGTTTTAGCCAGCGAGGGAATTACAGATTTAGAGAAGTATTCCGTTGTTCCAGGAACTAAAGACTTTCTTGTCGACTTCTTTCTCGACTAAGATTTCTTGCGAAGCACTTCTAAGGGGAATGAATGTCTAACCAATCCGTAAACCCACGTACCGGAGAGAAATTCGGTCCCATATTCATTTCTACCTCCTTGGCGGCCATTGACGAGACGATTTCTCTTTCCGTACTCGCTTTTGAATCTTGGTCACGAACAAAACCTTCTGAGCGTGCACGCATACTCAGTGCCATGGCAGATGCGTTAGATGAGCACACTGAATCACTCGTTGACATCGCAGATGAAGAGACGGGACTCGGAAGAGTTCGCCTGACGGGAGAGGTTGCTCGTACTACTTTTCAAATTCGTGCATTTGCCAAAGCGCTATCGGTAAACCTTTTCGTGGAAGAGGAAATTGATGAAGTCCAAGATGGCGCGCCACCCCAAGGCCATCCGCGGTTTATCCGCACGTTGCGAGGGATCGGTCCTGTCGCCATTTTTGGTGCGAGTAATTTTCCCTTTGCATTTAGCACCTTTGGAGGCGATACGGCATCTGCCTTAGCGGCAGGTTGTTCGGTGGTCATCAAGGCGCATCCTGCTCATCCTCAGACCGCCCAACTTACTTTTGATATCGCGTCGCGCGCATTGGCTGGCGCCGGAGCGCCGGCAGGGTTGGTCGCACTGGCACATGGCTACGAATGTGGCACTTTAATGATTACCGACCCAAGAATCAGCGCTGGCGCATTTACCGGGTCTAGGACAGGTGGGCGCGCGCTCTTTGATTTGGCCCAATCTCGCGAGTACCCAATTCCTTTCTATGGCGAATTGGGAAGTATAAATCCAGTGGTCGCACTGGCTGGCGCCCTCGATGATCCAAAAGCCTTTGTCACTTCGTATCTCGATTCATTGCTCATGGGTAACGGGCAATTTTGTACCAACCCAAGTGTTCTATTTACCCCTGAAAGCGTTTCACTTGTTGCTGAAATTCAAGAGCAAATTGCAACAAGAGACCTAGCGCCATTTCTCAGCGAAGCCACTAAGAAACTTCATGATGCCAACCGTGCCCAGCTCATACATTCGATTGAGGCCATTTCTTGTGAAGGCAAGACGGTTGATAATCCTGGTTTCTATTCCACACCACTTGTTTTGGTTGTGAAGGCAAGTGACATTAACGAACAAATATCTGACATTGCGGAGGAATGTTTTGGCCCTACTGGAGTTGTCATTACTTACACGAGTATTGAACAAGTAATTGCGCTGTTGAGGCAGATGGAAGGCGCACTCGCCGGTTGTCTCTTTGCTTCAGAGACAGATGTAGCTGCGCCTCGAATTCTTGATGCCCTAGCGAGTATGTGCGGACGTGTTGCCTTTAACGCGTGGCCAACGGGCGTAGCTGTAACGTACGGCCAACATCATGGTGGTCCATATCCTGCATCGACTTCTTCTTTACACACTTCCGTCGGCACTTATGCGATTACTCGTTTCCTTCGTCCGGTCACTTTCCAAGGCTTGCCAATAGAATTATATGAAACAATGAACGCATCACTTTTGAAGGGAATTAGGGAATGAAACTTGCTCGCCTAGGGGAGTTCGGCAAAGAGAGGGCCGCGGTCGTCCTGAATGAATCCGAGGCAGTATTTGTTGATGATCTTGTCGGGGATTGGGATCGCCTAGGACTTGAATCTGGGGCGATGGAAAGAATTCAACAGACCGATCTTTCAGCGCGACACCGGGTTAAATTATCGGATTTTCGCCTAGGATCACCGGTCGCACGCCCTACGAAAGTCATTTGTGTAGGCCTTAATTATGCCCAGCATGCAATCGAGACTGGCGCAACGTTGCCCCCTGAACCTGTGATCTTTATGAAAGCGCCAGATACTGTCGTCGGTGGCTTTGATGACATTGTCGTTCCCCCTGGTTCGACAAAGACAGATTACGAAGTAGAAATCTGTGTTGTCATTGGGAAGAGGGCCCTTTATTTGGATTCCCCAGCGGATGCTCGTGAGCACATTTTGGGGTACACAATTTCGCAAGATATTTCTGAACGCCACTGGCAGGTAGAGCGAAGCGGTCAATGGGTCAAGGGAAAGTCTTTCCCTACTTTTAATCCGATGGGTCCGTGGATTGTAACCGCAGACTCTCTTGATCCGACCGATCTTCATATCTGGTGCAATGTTGATGGAGAGCAACGTCAAGATTCTCGTACGAGCGATTTAGTTTTTGGGATTGATCATTGTGTCTGGTACATCAGTCAATTTATGGAACTCAAGGCGGGAGATGTTATAAATACAGGAACTCCTCAAGGAGTAGGTATGGGTTTCAAGCCTGAGAAGTACATTCATGGCGGGGAAATTGTTGAAACAGGAATTGAAGGAATCGGCACCATTAGATCGAAAGTTGTGAACGCCTAATAGGGTTTGCTGAGAGTCTCATATCGGTTTTCGTGCTCAAAGTTCTGAAAATATTTGAGCGATTGATGGTGCGTCTTCTGATTCGAGAATTCCAAGACAAGTGTTTCGCAGGTTTTCTTGAGCCTCCAGTGACAAATATGAAACAGTAGAGACGCCATCTACTCGCGCTAATGCGATTGCCGCCACGTGCCAACTTAGGTTGGGGGAGGGTGCGCGAAATGCATCCTGATACTGAGTTAAGAATGCCGATGCGCAATGAGCCAATTTCGATTGAATGGCAGGGCTTTGTGCATTTTCAAATTTGACCAACAAATGTCCCAAGAGGAATGCTAGATCGAAAACTGGATTTCCAGCATGGGCGACTTCAAAATCCAAAATGATTGGTTCGTGCGATGAGGTAACCAGGATGTTCTTTGGTGAAAAATCTCCATGGACTAGGCATGATTTGTCACTTTCAAGTTCAAGTATGAGCGCCTCAATCCGATGCACTATAACTGCGTGTTCGTTTGCGATTGCTCGATAAAAAGGAGTAATCCGCAACTGTTCAAAAAGTAAGTCCTCCTCGAAATCATTGAGGACGCCCAATGAATTTGCAGTGTGTTTATGCCATAAACCTAGAATCCGACCGAGTTCCCCGGCGACTTTTGGATTGATAGCACCCCTAAGAAGATCTTCTTTCCAGTTCGTGACATCTCTAGAAGCGCGCTGGAGAACGAGAGTGAAATGTTCAGGGTCAGAATCGATTAATTTGGGTACGTTGTTCGGTGTGATGTTTCGAAACACTTGTAGTGCGTCCGCTTCAACAATTGCGCGACGCTGGTCGGCTTTCCAGATGCTTGCAACTTTCAATTCGGGGAGCGCTTGTTTAAGAACTAGATCTACACCGTCGGCTTCCAGGCCAAGAACGACGTTGGAGATTCCGCCCGTGAGGACTTCGACGAGAATGACGGCGGAGGCAGGGAATATGCCTCGAGACTTTACGTATTCGATAACGCTTTTTTCGTCGAGTAAATCCACCTGCCTAGATTAAGGCAGATATGTGACCGAGTGTGCGTTATCCACGAGAATGCTCTGACCGGAAATTGCGGTATTTAATTCACTGCCAAGCAGGTACACGCTGTTGGCAACATCATTTGGTGTGACAAGTTTGCCGATTGGCGTACATCCGAGGAGGTGGTCTACTTGATCAACCGCCAAAGCGTTTTGCGTCTTAGAGGTATCGACAATTCCTGGAAGAATTCCATTTACCAAAATGCCGTGTGATTTGCCCAGGTCGACAGCTAATGAGCGAACAAGTCCACCTACAGCTGCCTTTGAAATCGTGTAGGCAAGTTTTTCCTTATGTGAAAATACTTGCGCAAGGGAACTGATAATCACGATGTGTCCGTTTCGAGCAATTGCGTGCTCGCGGAGAAGAAACTTAGTTTTCTTTACGATGAAACCCACGTTTGTTTCAAAAAGTGTGGTCAAAGCTTCATCACTTGTCGTTTGAATCGTCCCGTTCATATCAGTGCCTTGGGCAAAAACCACCGTATTGAAATTGGCGCCTTCGAAAGGAGATTCGCTTTCAAAAGGAAGGACGATTTCGTTGGGCAATCCAGATTCGACGCGTACAACCGGGAAGACTTCCCATCCGTGGTTAATAAAGGTGCTGGAAATTGCCCCACCCAAGGCTCCGGTAGCCCCAAAAAGTAAAACTCGTTTATGTCCCATGACCATCATTTCCGTATCGCTTCGAACTCCCTAGAGCGTTAAGTTGAAACTCAAACGCACAAGACAAGGTTCCCATACGAGCACTTCAATATAAATGGAATTGAGCAATGGCACCCCTCACACATTGATTGCGAATTGTGAATTTTGGGTGCTTTCTTTGCAACTGACTTGCAGATTCTCATAATTGACTTCAAAGAAATTGAAAGTTTTGCTAGGGTTCACGCAGGTTATGAGCATCAGCGTTAAGCCTCAGCTAGCTGATCAGCAACCCTCCATCGCGGTGGGGTGCTCTGAGTGAAGACCCGGTCGGGCGCACGGTGCCCCGACAAGCGCAGATCTCCTTACGAGATTATGAAAGGTATTTCTACTATGACGAAATTAACAAGAATCGCACCTGTTGCGGTGCTCGCTCTTGCTTTTGCGGCACTCACTGGCACTTACACAAGTGCATCGGCGGCAAGCACGTGCGCTCCATCTAGCCTGAAGACAGTCACTGCAAATACGTTGACCATAGCCACAGGTGAACCTGCTTATCCACCATATGTTATCGATGACAAGCCAGAGTCGGGCAAAGGATTTGAAGCCGCAGTTGCATATGCAGTTGCGAAGAAACTCGGATACACGAATGCGCAAGTAAAGTGGATTCGTACTTCATTTGATTCTGCAATTGCTCCTGGACCAAAGAAATTTGATTTCAATATCCAGCAATACTCGATTAGTGCCGATCGTGCGAAGGTTGTTGATTTCTCGACTTACTATTACAAATCCAATCAAGCCATTGTTACCTTCAAGGGGAGCAAGCTAGATGGAGTAAAGAGCATTGCAGCTGTTAAGGCCTCAAAAGCCAAAATCGGTGCAGCCGTTTCATCAACTTCCCTTGATGCTGTATCAAAGCGACTCGGAGTGAAACCACAGGTATTTAACGATAACGCTGCTGCAGTAACTGCTTTGAAGAATAAGCAGATTGATGGTCTTGTCGTTGATCTTCCAACAGCTTTCTATCTATCGGCAGCAGAGATTCCTAACGGAGTAATTGCTGGACAATTTGTAAACGTTGATAAGGCTGATCAAGGTGCGGGCCTCTTGCTTGCCAAGAAGAGCCCTATCACTGCATGTGTCACAAAAGCTCTAGAAGCAGTACGCGCGAGTGGGGAATTAGCGACAATAACCACAAAGTGGCTCACGACTGCTGCGGGTGCACCACTGCTTAAGTAGTTCTCAAGCAATCGAACTCACTAAACTAGCTATATGTCTGAAGAGGTAAGGCGCGGAGATGGGTCATCCCACTCCGCGCCTTACTCTTTTGGCGGGGAGTGGACTCCAACCGCCATCGAAATGGAACGTCGCGCTTCCCGTAAAAGGACTGTGCGTAAGAATGCTCTGGTCGCGGCACTTTCCAGCATCTTTGTCTTGGGCACTATCTCTTCAATTGTCGTCACTTCACCAGGTTGGAAAGTTTTATCGGCCACTTTTTTTGATTGGTCATATGGATTTAGTATTTTGCCTAAAGTCCTGGCAGGTTTCTTTGAATCCAACGTCATTCTCACCCTGATTGCATCAGTATCGGTAGCAGTGATCGGATTGACGCTTGCTCTCATACGAACTTCAAGGTCACCGGCTCTTACACCTTTTAGAATCCTTGCAACAATTTATGTAGATATGTTCCGCGGCATTCCTATGCTTTTGATCATTTTGCTCGTTGGTTTTGGAGTTCCAGCACTTCAACTCAAAGGTGTAACCAACAATGTTTTCATCTTGGGAATTATTGCTGTCATCATCACTTATAGCGCCTATGTAGCAGAGGTGATTCGAAGCGGAATCTTGACGGTGCATCCAAGCCAAAGAGCTGCAGCGCGCTCATTGGGATTATCAAATTTTCAGACGCTTCGATATGTGGTGCTACCGCAGGCGCTGCGTCGCGTCACCCCTCCGCTTCTCAATGACTTAGTTGCCTTGATTAAAGACACAGGCTTGGTCTCGATTCTTGGAGTCACTGACGCAATTCGTGCAGCACAAATTGAAGCAAGCCGTACTTTTAATTACACACCTTACGTAATGGCTGCTTGTGTATTTTTACTTGTCACAATCCCTTTAACTCGATTTACCGATCGTACGTTGCGTCGATCCATTGAGCGCCAGAATGCGCAGGGTCAGGCATGAGCATTCCCGTACTGGAGGTCGTAGAGGTTCGAAAAGCATTCGGCAGCGAACTCGTTCTGGAAGATATCTCCATAACTGTTCCAGAACATACTGCGACCGTTCTTATTGGGGCTTCAGGTTCAGGAAAATCAACCCTATTGCGGTGTATAAATCTCCTTGAGCTTGTCGATGATGGAACTATCAAACTTGATGGTCAAGAGATCACTTCGGTCGCAACAAATTCCGACGACGTACGTCGCAAGTTAGGTATGGTTTTTCAATCCTTCAATCTCTTTCCTCATATGAAAGTTCTCGACAACATCATTTTGGCCCCTATGCGCGTGCACAAGATGAGCCGAGAAGAGGCTACAGAGAAGGCTCTTGAACTCTTGAAACGCTTTGGATTGAGTGAAAAGGCTGATCAGTACCCAGATCGTCTCAGTGGTGGCCAACAGCAAAGAGTGGCGATTATTCGCTCATTGGCAGTGGAGCCAAGGCTTTTACTTCTCGATGAAGTGACATCTGCACTCGATCCTGTACTTGTGAACGAAGTGCTGAGCACTGTTCGCGACCTCAAAGATCACGGCATGACCATGGTCTTGGCCACGCACGAAATGGGTTTTGCTAAGCAAGTAGCCGATGAGGTGTGCTTTCTAGAAAAAGGTCGCATTCTTGAGTGGGGAAGTCCTGAAAAAATGTTAGAAAACCCCACTAATCCACGGACCAAGGATTTCTTGCAACGCGTTCATGAGGCCGGAAGGCTCTAGTGAATCCAAGTAATTTCGAAATTATTCCTGGTTCACCAGAGTCATCAGTAATTCTTCATGTACCACATTCCTCAAGATTCATTCCAGATGATGTGCGTGCTGAGATTCTTCTCGATGACATTCAACTTTGCGCCGAGTTAAATGAAATGACCGACACCCTTACTGACGTGATTGCGTTGCAAGCGTCTGACAAGTCAGCCTTGAAACCTTGGCTCTTTATAAATAGGTATTCGCGACTCGTTATCGACCCTGAGCGTTTTCCCGATGAACGAGAAGTCATGAACAAGGTCGGTATGGGTGCGGTATATCGAAAATGTGCAGATGGTCAGGACCTAAGAGCTCTCGACTTTGCTCATGAAAAGGATCTACTTGATTCGTTTTTTCATCCATATGCCGATGCTCTTGAGCAGTTGGTGTCAGAGCGTCTAATCGCGCTGGGAGAAGTAACGATTATCGACGTGCATTCCTATCGACCAGAGCAACATCAGAATGCCGTTAATCACGGACAACGGCGACCTGCGATGTGTCTTGGAACCGATGATTTTCACACCTCAAAATTACTTGTTGGTCAGGCAGAGGCAGCGTTTGCAATATTGGGTGAAACATTTCTGAATGAACCGTACGCGGGAACGTATGTTCCACTTAAATACTATGGAGTGGATTCCAGGGTTTCATCGATAATGATGGAAACACGCGCCGACACATTCCTGGATGCAGGGCTTGAATTCCATGACGGCGCGGACCAAGTTATTGGCGCTCTCGCCAGTCTGGTAAATCAAATTCCAAGCGCACGAAGGAACTGAGGATTGGGAAAAAGGGGTCGGTGATTCCCATTTTCTCTAATGTGTCGTATTCTCACGCGATGTTAAGTACACGCCTTTTCCGAAGTCTGGCACTTAACGCCATCTTTCTTTTGAGCATCTCCCTAGCGCACCATATGGGCGGGGGAGACTTGCAGTTTTCGCCAACAGTAATTCCGCTCTTCGTTTTCTCTGTTGCGATTCTTACTACTCGGCCACCTCGTGAGCTGCAAGGTCCAACGCTGGCCCTTATTCTCGTAGCCTTTCAAGTCATAGGGCATTTCACCTCGAATGTGCCGCCTGCTCAATCGACACTCAGAATGAGCTTCTCTCATATTTTTGCTGTGGTGGCGAGTTACGTCTTAACTCGGAAGAGTGAAAATTACATTCTGAATTTATTGGCTTTCGTGCAGTGGGCATTTATTCCAAGAACTTTTCGAAGCTTTGTGTTTTCTTTCTTCAAAGGTGTTCTCATTGTCTTCGGAATGGGCACTCTGCATTCCGAACGTTGCGGAGAAATCTTCCGTAATAGAGCGCCACCTTTCGAGTTAGGCAGAATGAGAATAACGACACCCGCATAGTTATTCGGTTTTTCCTGCCTACGCAATGCGGAAATTTCGCTACCCAAAAGGATTACACATGAAAAGAAAAGTCTTAACAATCTTGACTGCTTCCATAATTGCCCTGGGCGTCTCTACGGCTCCAGCAAATGCACATGTATCTATTCAACTCAAAGGCTCATCGGATCTGGCTGGAACGTCCAGTCGCATTTGGATGAGTCTCGGACATGGTTGCACCTACCAGGCAATCAAATATGGAACCAGTATCTTTTCCGTGAAGGTACCGGCTAGCGCTGGAAAACCAACTCCTGAATTCCATCAAGGATTCAAGACATCGGTTGTCGCTTCAACTACGGCGGATGCAACGGGAACTCCTGATTTTTACACCGTTACCTGGACAGCCAAATCTCGTAACTGGGTAATCGATGATGGAACTTTCTACGATTTTGGTCTAAAAGTTACCTGGAGCAAAGTTGCTCAGAAGATTAATTTTGAGACCACTCAAACTTGCTTTGGACCCGCAGTCCCAGGTCAATCCAAGAAGCCGCTTTTCCTACGTTGGACTATCACTGATGGCACAACCAAGGCAGCAACGGATGATACTGAATTTGGTCCAGCGCCTTCGATAACTACGAAGTAGCTCATTCGGTAATCAAGTAGTTAACCGGGTGGTTTGAAAGTAATTTCGACCAATCAAACCACCCGGTTACTCAACCTAGAGTCTGGAGAATTTAATGATTTCAAAAGTAGGGCGCATTCTTCTTGCTGCTTCATTGTTGTCGGTCTCGTATCTACCTAATGCTCAAGCCCATGCACAGTTGGTAGATGCAAACCCCAAGGCCAACGCTAGATTGCAATCATTACCAGAAAGAGTCCGATTGGAATTTGATGGCAATCTCATCACGATTGGTGATTCTCAGGCGAATGTAATTTTGGTGAAGGACTCGAAAGGTAATCAAATAGATTTAGGTGATTCCGTTGTCGGTGGGGCACGCTTGACCGTAATTCTAAAGTCACAACAGGTTGTCGGTCGCATTTCTGTGGCCTATCGCGTTGTTTCCGAAGACGGACACCCAATTGAGGGCGATTACTATTTCACTGTATTAGGTAGTGTTGCAGCAAGCGTGCCGACAAAAATAACGATTACATGTATCAAGTCGAAGAAAAAATTAAAGATAACGGGCGTCAATCCAAAATGTTCATCCGGTTGGAAGAAATTGTAGAACCCGGAGCCCAGGAATAGTTGCGATATACTTGGACCTCGTTCGTACGGCTTCTCTCCAACGATAAGGAATTAAATTGACTCACGGCTTGTTGCCAACGCGCTCAGAATATCGTTTGGATCGTAAATCTCTCTCCATAGACCTTGTAGCGGGTGTAACTGTTGCTGTCGTTGCTCTTCCCCTTGCCCTGGGTTTTGGCATAACTACTGGAATGTCCGCAGCGGCAGGTTTAACAACGGCCATCATTGCAGGATTTCTAGCAGCAGTATTCGGTGGTTCTAATTACCAGGTGAGTGGCCCAACAGGGGCAATGACTGTTGTCTTGATACCAATAATCCATCAATACGGGATTGTGGCGATTCCATTCCTTGGGGTAATTGCAGGTTTGATTGTGATTGCCATGGCTCTATTTCGCTTAGGTGTCGTTATAAACAGGGTGCCCTGGGCAGTAGTCGAGGGCTTTACCGTCGGAATTGCTTGCGTCATTGCTCTACAACAACTTCCTTTAGCCTTCGGTATTACCAAAGCCAAAGGGGAACGGTCACTCGTTGTTGCCTGGGGGACAGTTCGTAATGCATTAAACGCAGGACTTCATTGGCAGACCCTATTTATCGTGGCTCTGACTTTAATTGTAAAGTTCGGGTATCCAAGAGTTTCACGAGCACTGAAAGTCAAAGTTCATATTCCTGCAAGCTTTATCGCGATATTAGTTTCACTGGTCGTTGTAAAAATATTCTCTTTGTCGGTAAAAACGATCGGGGATATTCCACGTAGTGTGGGAAGTTGGCGAGGTCAAGATTTTTCATTGAATGACATCACCCATATTCTCTGGCCAGCATTTCTCATCGCTCTGCTTTGTGCCATCGAATCTTTGCTCTCGGCTCGCGTAGCAGACGGTCTTGCACATGTTCCTAAAGAAAAGCATTACAGCCCTAATCGTGAATTACTTGGACAGGGAATTGGGACGGCTGTTTCATCACTCTTCGGAGGAATGCCTGCAACCGGTGCGATTGCCCGTACAAGCGTCAATGTTCGAGCTCATGCTCAGACGCGCTTGGCATCTGTCTTTCACGCATTTGTTTTACTCTTTATCGCCCTTATTGCTGCGCCCTGGGTAAGTCAGATTCCGGCCGCCGCAATTGCAGGGGTACTTCTCGGAACGAGTTACAGAATTCTTAATCCAACATCCCTGAAAGAATCTTTGCGAACCACAAAGAGCGAGGCAACAGTCCTATTAGTTACTGCAATCGCAACGGTAGCTATTGATCTTATTTGGGGAATCGGCATCGGTATTTGCCTGTATTACATACTCAAGAAAATCAATCACCGCTAACCTTCGTCTCTCCAAGATTTCCAAAGTTCTGAGTAAGCAGCGCCCGCCTTCATCAATTCTTGATGCGAGCCCCATTCGGTAATTTTCCCATCCTCGATAACAGCGATGACGTCAGCATCATGTGCAGTTTGAAGTCGGTGAGCAATGGCAATGACCGTTCTACCCTCTAACACTTTGGAGAGCGAAGATTCCAGATGTCTAGCAGCTCTCTGGTCGAGTAAAGATGTTGCTTCATCCAAAATCAAAGTGTGAGGGTCGGCTAGAACTAATCGAGCAAGAGCAATTTGCTGTGCCTGCGTTGCCAGCAATCGTGTACCACCTGTACCGACCAGTGTTTCCAATCCTTCTGGTAAATCTCTCGCCCATTGATCTGCATCCACTGCTGCAAGTGCACTCCAGATTTCATCGGATGTTGCATCAGGGTGGGCAAGAGTGATGTTTTGAGCGAGAGTGCCTACGAAAATGTGGTGCTCTTGCGTCACGAGCGCCACATGGGAACGAGCTTTCTCTACCGGCAGATAGCCAATTTCGCTCATTCCTACGGTGAGGGTTCCAGAATTAGGCGCTTGGATTCCCGCCAGTAATTTGCCGAGAGTAGATTTTCCTGCGCCTGATGGGCCGACTATTGCCAAGCGCGTACCTGGTTGGACAAGAAATGAAATTCCTTTGAGTACATCGCGCCCTGTCTTGTATTGGTAGCGAATATTTTCACCTTTTACTTCAAAGCCATCGGGATCTGAATCCCTTATTTCTCGTTCATCCACTTCATGAATACCAAGGAGTCTTGAAAGGGAAGCCTTCCCACCCTGGAGTTCATCTATCCACCACAGAAGACCTTCAAGGGGATCAATCATCATCTGGGAATAGAGAAGCGAAGTTGTTATTTGCGCAATTGTTAACGTTCCAAGATTGTAAAAATGTGCACCAACAAGGAGAACAACGGCAAGAGGAAAAATGTAACTAGTTTCAACAAAAGGAAACCACTGGCATCGAAGGCGCAAGGTATAGCGCTCCCATTCGATCCACCGAGAAAGCGCGGCATCGCTACGTTCTACGCGGTCCGGGCCTAAACGAAGCGCATCAATAGTGCGACCAGATTCTGCTGTTTCTACCAGAATCGAATTCATGAGCGCATAAGAGGATGCTTCAGTGCGATAAGCCTGGGGAGAGCGACGTAGGTAGCGTCTTGTCACTACAAAGATGAATGGCATGCCGATGAGAACGGCAGCAATGAATACAGGCGCTGTAAGTCCGATGGCGACCAAAATGCTCGTAAGTGAGACCAAACAAATGGTGATGATAGGGACTGCATCCCTGACAGCCCATTGAATGTGGTCAATGTCTGTTGTTGTCCGACTAAGAAGTTCTCCACTTCCTGCTCGCTCTACGACATTGGGCGGTAATTCGACAACGCGTTCAAGAAATCTTTCGCGCAGTGAAGACAAGACAAATTCGCCGAGGATAGATGCTTTAACGCGAGTCCAATAAGCAAAGAGAGTTTGCACAATTAATGCAGAGCCTGCAATCAATACCGCTGTAATGATGTGTGCATGCTTTGGGTCAGTGCTGAGTTTTCCCAAAAGATTTCCAAATACCCGCGGGGAAATCAAGGCACATCCCGCCGTAATCAATTGCAACGCGGCAACGAGATAGAAGCCATGACGATGCTTCTTAACGAGCGCAAGCATTTCCCTATTCACGGTTTTTCCGGAGGCAATAGGCAGGCGCGAGGAGGCTCTCCCTAATCCGAAATCTTTGGGCACTCTTTGGGATCGCTTGGGAGGCGACGGGAATGCACTCGGTGGCAAATATTTTGCTGCCGCGATTTTTCCTTTCATGCGCCCCTCGTTACGAGGTCGCGGTATGCCTGGGAGTTTGCAAGCAGTTGAGAATGAACTCCCTCAGCATGATTCTCTCCCTGAACGAGCAAGACAACTCGATCAGCTTTGTCGAGGATTAGCGGCGAATTAGTGAAAACAACTGTTGTTCTCCCTTTGCGAATGTCGAGAAGTCGCGAGGCAATTCGAGATTCCGTGTGTGCATCAACTGCGCTGGTGGGGTCATCCAAGACCATGATGGGTGCATCAACATAGAGCGTTCTGGCCAGAGAAAGCCGTTGGCGTTGTCCTCCACTGAGTGTGCGCCCGCGCTCTACAACTTCGGCATCCAAGCCTTCGCCTTCGAGTGAGTCAAGAATATCTTGGGCACTCGAAGCCTGTAGTGCATCGTCGATACTTAAGCGCCCCGTATGAGAAACAGAGAAGATTGAACCGATTGTTCCCGAGAGAATTGCGGGGTCCTTTTCTTGTGAATAGATTGCGCGACGAATTGAATCTCGCGTAAAAGTTGTTAGAGGAAGCGCACCCAGATAAACCTGGTCGGCTTCGATAAACCCACCCAGACGATCACATAATTCATCAGCAAGGAGTGGATCATCGCTGACAATCGCCAGGAATTCCTCAGGAAATATTTTCAGCCCCGATTTTCCGTCATGCAAAATCTCATGTGGATTGGGAGATTCATTCAATCCCCAGTTATTGATCGTTGTTATAGAAAGTAAATTGATGACACGTCTGGCCGAGACAGTCGCTGACGTTATTCGCTGCGCACTTTCAGTCAGGACTTTCAATGGCAGAACTAGGAATGCGCTGTATCCGTAAAAAGATAGCAGCGCTCCAATCTTGAGATCGCCGGAAACCACTAGGTTGCCGCCGATATAGATAACTCCAAGTATTAACGCGCCAGGTAAAATTACTTGTAAGCCTTCTAGAAAAGAACGCATTCTTGCAGTGCGGACGGCAGCAGCTCTGACTTCCTGGGAGGCAGATTTAAATCTAGCGATGAAGACATCCTCGCCACCGATTCCACGTAAGACTCGGAGTCCTGCGACAGTGTCGGCAGCAAGATTTGAAGCATCGCTGAGTTTCTTGCGCTGAAAAGCCTCTCTTGCTTGGAGAGGCTTAATGATGGGAGCGATTCCAAGGCTCATGAGTGGAACACCAAGGACTACCAACCATCCAATGGTTGGTGATGATTGAATCAAGATGACAGAGACGAAGATGAAAGAAATGATCGCGCCCGAAAGTCGAGGTATCAGATCAAATGCCCGAGCAACGCGTTCAACATCGTTGCTATTAACAGATACAACCTCGCCCGTTGATACCAACCTGGGCAGATCTGCTCCCAATGAGGCGGCTTTTCGCGTAATGATTTGCTGAAGGCGAGTGGCGGCAACAACCCATCCACCGAGCGCCCTGCGATGTCTGAGTACACCTGCAATTGATTGAATAACGCCTACACACATGATCGTGAGCGCCCAGCGGTTTACATCGGCTTGATTATGGTCGGCAATGGCTTGTATCCCTTTACCTAGGAAACCGGGCATGACCGCAAGAGAAGAAAATGCAATAATCCCGAAGAAGGTGCCAGTAGTGATGATCCACCATTGGCTTTTGCCTATCCAGAATAAAAAGGCAGGGACCGAGGAGATATCGGGAATTCCGGGATCATGGAAAGGAACATGATCAAAGGGTGTGCGTGGATCTCTGCGACGCAGTCCGAGTATTTTCTCCATAAGCGTCAAACACTACTACGGGAAGCACTTTGCAGGCGTTGTAGAAGTAGGATTACGCCCCTCGTCTATTTAGTACATCGTGTTAAAGGGAGAAGTCAGTGCCGTTTTTTGATCTCAATCTTGAACTTAATGGCACCAACTTCATACGCGAAGAAGAACGTGGTGGTAATGCGCGTTCATTGTTTTGGCCGTGGTGTGGAGCAAATGTTTCACTCCTTGCTTTGTCCTATGGTGCATTCTTTCTGGGATTTGGCATCTCATTTCTCCAAGTGTGCTTTGCCGCAATTTTGGGTGTTGTCCTTTCCTTTGCGCTCGTGGGCGTGAGTTCCCTCGCTGGTAAACGCTCCAATGCGCCAACTATGACTCTTTCGCGCGCAGCATTTGGAGTCAAGGGAAATCTCATCCCAGGTTTGTTGTCGTACTTAATTTTCGTCGGATGGGAAACAGTTCTCGTATCGTTGGCGACTTTGGCTACACAAACCGTATTTGCAAGAGTGGGACATGTAGATCCAAATGTGGCACGCATTGGAGGCTTTGCTGTTGCCGTCGGGCTTACGGTTTTTGGTGGCGTTCTTGGTTTTCATGTAATCATGCGTCTTCAAAAATGGCTCACTATTGCAACCGTAGTCATGACCATTGGATACATTGCATTAACTCTCAACTACGTAAATTGGAGTTCAATTTCCTCCTTGCATGGCGGAAATCTTCAAGCTTTCATTGGAGCAACAATCTTCGGAATAACCGGTATTGGACTCGGCTGGGTGAATTCGGCCGCTGACTATTCGCGATATTTACCTCGCACGGTTTCTAGTAGGGCAGTAGTTGCTTGGACCGTTTTCGGGTCGTCACTTGTCCCAATAATTTTAGTTATTTATGGATCTATGTTGGCAGGGAGCAGCAAGGAACTCAGCGATAAAATTGCGATGGATCCCATCGGCGCCCTAACAACGTTGGTGCCGACCTGGTATTTGATTCCTTTTGCATGCGTTGCGGTCTTGGGTCTCATTGGTGGAGCAATACTTGATCTCTATTCATCTGGATTGGCACTGGTATCTATCGGATTACCCGTTCGCCGACATGTTGCTGCAGGAATCGATGCATGCATTATGTTGGCCGGAACAATTTATATTGTCTGGTTTGCGGGAAACTTCTCTATTCCTTTTCAAGGATTCCTCATCACTCTCGGAGTGCCAATTGCCGTTTGGTCTGCAATCTTCGTAGCCGATGTAACCCTGCGAAAGAGGGATTACGTTGAAGAAGAGCTATTCACTCCCAGTGGCCGATACGGTTCTTGGAACATCCGCTCGATTGCTTTGATGATTATTGGCTCAATTATTGGCTGGGGATTTGTTACTAATACTTTTGCATCTTGGCTCTCGTGGCAAGGATATTTCCTGGGGGTAATTGGTGGGAAAACAGGGCCCTGGGCCTTCGCCAACGTGGGAGTGATTCTCGCGCTTCTCGTGGGGTTCTTCGGTCACATACTTCTTTCAAGGAAAGAGATTAAAAGACAGGAAGAGAATTAGTCCTGAGAAACGGAAACTTTCTTGAGGTAAAGAAATCCGATGGTCGCCGATATGACTGCAGCCAGAATGAGGCCGGTCCTAACTTGATCAAGTAGCAATAAATCTGAGAATGCGAGTTCTGCGATAAAGAGTGAGACGGTTAGACCCATTCCCGCTAGAGCACCGGCGCCCGCGATTTCTTTGTAGCTCAGCGATGCAGGTTTCTGCGCGACACCAATTTTGATAGCAAGCCAGGCGAAGAAAGTTATCCCGGCGATTTTGCCTACGACTCGTCCGATGATGAGACCAAGACTGACGGGGGAGAGTACAAGCTTGCCAAGATTATGGAAATCAAATCGAACGCCGATGTTCACCAAAGCGAAGAGTGGGATTATCAGGAAACTCGTCCACGGATGAATAAGTGAAATCAAGCGATCAGTAGAGACTATTTTTCCAAAGGGGAGAATCCACGCCAGTAGAACAGCGCCGATAGTTGAAGCAATTCTAAGTGGGCTTATGCCGCCAGAATAGAAGAGTCCTAGAACAATGATGGATCCAAGGTCATCGGCAATTGCAAGAGTCAGCAAGAACATTTTTAGTGAGTGATCAATTCTTGAACCAAGAAGTGCAAGTGCGCCAAGTGATAAAGCTATATCGGTGGGCATTGCAACAGCCCAACCATTGGACCCATTTCCTGAATAGTTCAATAGCGCAAAAATGCAAGCAGGGAGGATCATTCCCCCGATGGCCGCAATAATAGGAAGAGCTGCTGCTTTGGGTTTGCGTAACTCTCCTTGATCAAACTCTCGCTTTATTTCAAGGCCAACCAGAAAGAAAAAGATGCTCATGAGCGCTTCGCTTATAAAGTTTCGCGATGGATTCCAAAAGTTCTCATAGTCAGAAGCAAGGGGAGAGTTGGCAAAGAATAAGGCGATTGTGCATGCACCGAGAAGGAAAACTCCACCAGAAACCTCGGTAGCAAAAAAGCGCGAGAAGGTTTGTGAAGCACGACGAATCATTGTGAAAGGTTACCTGACAGCACTGCGCCCCGAGTCCTTGTACCGGGACCCGGGGCGCAGTGAATCAGTTAGAGATTATTTTCTCTGTAGTACCTGCGCCAAATGAGCCTATGGAAAGGAATCAAGCGAGGTAGTCGGTTAATCAACGGCAACTTAGGCATGAAGATGAAGCCCAAGTTGAGCAGGAAGAGCATGGCGAAGATCTGTGAGTCAGCGTTCTCTGATGACTTGAATGGTTCGATCTGATACATGAAGGAGAACATCCATAGCCATGATTGGCCAGGGTATGAACCCGTTTCATTCATCATTCCCCATTGATCGCCATGAAGGTGTTGCTGCGCTCCGAGTTCATCGAAGTAACCACCATCTGCCAGGAAGAGAAGTGGCATTGTGAAATCACTTGGCAAAGGGGTTACCTCTGTCGTAAGTAATCCATCCAATGAACCCTCTTGTGCCAAATGCAGCAGTGCCGCAGTCATCACAGGGACTGGTCCGTATGCAGCATCTTCTACAACTTTGGCAGAATCTCCAGCCTTTTCAATTGCGGCTGCATAATCCTCTGCCCATTTAGCTTGTTGATCCGCACTTGCCGCACTCCACGTTGCCACCGCAGTAGGTACTGCCGAGTCAATACTGGATTTCAATGGCTTGAGTACGAAATCTTCCGCAGGATTAACGGGAATTGTTATGCCTGCCCATTTTTGAAGCTTTAGAGGTCCAAGTGTCAGACCTTCTGCCGCATCATTGTATGGAGCGCCATATCCGGCACTGATTGTTGAACCAGCTAATTCACCAGTGGCTGTTGCAACAAAATCAGAGGGAGCATTCTGTCCCCACTGTTGCAAAGTAACTGCGCGCTCATCTGGTGATCCAAATACTGCGGCGCATGCGCCAATGAGAAGTGTTACAACAACGAGTGCAATAACTAATTCTTTTACGAGGTCGTATGGACGCTTAGGTCCACTCCATTTTGCTAGATCTACGTTGCGCTCTTTAGTACTCACGCGGCACCTCCAGCAATCTCTTTGGCATCTAGCGGAGGTACAACACCATTCTTGCGAACAAGAATGACGTGCCACACAACTATGAGTCCGACTCCGAGTGGCAAAAGAGCCACGTGAAGGAGTAGTGCTTGACCAGAGTTAAGAGTGTTCATAAAGGAACCGATACCAACAGAGTTCAAACCATCTTTAGCTTGGGTTGCAATCCATTGTGAATCGAAGTCCCCTTGGATGAGATAGCCGGTAAAAGCTGTTGCGAGAGAGGATAGGAAACAGAATGTTCCTGTTACCCATGTTGCAAAACGACGACCACGCCATGCGGCCATCCAAAACTTTCCCCAAAGGTGAACAACCATAAATACAAAGAAAAGCTCTACTGCCCAAAGGTGAACAGAGTTGACGTAGTGTCCAACACCTGATGTATGCCACCAACTTGCGCCTCTGACAGTAAGAATTAATCCTGATCCGATAATCACGGCAAGTGCTGCAAGTGTTAATACGCCGAAGACGTAAATCCACGAAGCAACGTATGACGGTTGGTTATCTGGCAGTGCATCTTGAGGATCAATCTTTTCAATAGTTGCGCGACGTACGCGCGTGGTCCACATAGTTGCCATGGCCGTTACTTCCCATCTTCTTTATGAGTAGGGAACGGCACAACCAATGCCAGAACGAAGAGAACGACGATTAAGCCGATCATGATTAAGTTCGGGATTGAAACCGAGACGAAACCCCAATCAAAGAATTTAGCGGGGTGATTTAGATTTAAAGCCAGTAAAGCCATAGCTCACTCTCCTTTTTGGACCCCCATGAGGCGGGCGTCACAATGTTGACAAGTATTCACTTTTGTCAGGTTTTTGGGTCATTTTCCCGATTAAACCTTGCGAATATTGCGCTATTAAGGGGCAGCACTCCTTCGAGGGGAAGAACCGGAAGTAAATCACCGAGGAAATCTCATTCTTGCGTGATGAGTGTTACGGGGTTTTTCCCTCCACCTGATGAATTCTTCGCCATGATTGAGCCGATAGAGAGTTTAGAAGACATCCAGAGAAGGCGGATTTTCTTGAGGCGATGGCGAAGTTGGGCCCACGTGCATTTTGAGATGGGCGGGGAAGTTGCCCTATTTCTTAGCAGTGCAGGCTTAGGCGTCACAATCGCTTTCCTATTTCATGAAACCACATATTCCGACATCCAATCATTAAGCGGAATCGTCACAACTCTCTCTAGGGTTTGTGCTCTCGTGGGTACCTATTTGATTCTGATGGGGTTTTTGATTATTGCCAGGATCCCTTGGTTGGAACACTCGGTGGGATTCGACAAGTTAGTTGCTCTCCATCGGAAGTTAGGGCCACCAACGGTTGTATTGATTCTTCTGCATGTTCTCTTGGTAATTCTCGGGTATTCCATTGTGGATTCTCGAAGTTATATCTCTGAATTTTGGAATCTGATTACGAATTATGACTGGATGCTTCCCGCGCTGATTGCCGCGATTGGCATTGTAGTTATCGGATTTAGTTCTGCGGCACAGGTGCGTCGAAGACTGCGATATGAAGTGTGGTGGACCTTCCATTTGTACAGTTACTTCGTAGTTGCCTTGGCATTCATGCACCAAATTTTGACGGGGTCACTTTTCATTTTTCAGCCGTTGGCGAAAGCCTGGTGGATCGCTCTTTATGCAAACACCTTTGTGGCAATGGTGCTTTGGCGTTTCATACTTCCCGTGTCTAGATCTTTCAGGCACCGACTAGTAATTGACAGAGTTGAGATAGAAGGACCACAGGTTATTAGCGTTTACATCAAAGGTCGTTCTTTAAAGAAACTGCGTGCAAGAGGAGGAAATTTTTTTGAGTGGAGATTCCTCGCTCATAGGATATGGTCTCAAGCTCATCCCTATTCTCTCTCCGCGTCTCCCACGGACAATTTCTTACGCATAACAGTAAAGAATTTGGGAGATCATTCTCTGGCGTTAGCCTCTCTGGTTCCTGGTACTCGGGTAGTGGCAGAAGGGCCGTATGGGACTTTGGTGGCACATCGGGCGACAGGTAAGAAGATCCTCCTTATTGCCGGCGGAGTGGGGATTACTCCATTAAGGGCGATGATCGAAGATTTTTCATCTGAGTCACAAGTGGACTTAATTTATCGAGTGGAGCGCTCTGAAGAGCTTGTTTTTGTCTCAGAGCTAGATGCAATTGCTGAGGGCGGACACATTCATGTGCACTATCTGGTGGGATCTCCTGAAGAATTTCCAATGTCGCCTGAAGATCTCGAACGCCTGATTCCTCACATCGGCGAGTGCGACATTTTCGTTTGTGGTCCTCCAGAATTGGAGAGAGTCGTTCATGATTCGGTGACCGCTCTAGGAATATCTCGTGCCAAATATCACCACGAAGCCTTCGCTTTCCATGCGGGCTAGGGGATGACATTCATGCTCAAACATAAAATTCTGGCAGGGGTGGGTTTCTTCTCAGGTTTTGCCATTGTCCTCATTAACTTTGCGAGCGATTCATCAACATCGAATTTGCCAATTAGTCCTACAGTTATTCCAAGCCCTTTGCCTTCTGCATCGCCGTTAGTCACGCCCTCACCATCGATTACGAACGAGATCCATAGCCCAACACCTCGATCGACTCCGGCGACCATTAATTCGACTCAAAAACCCAACTTCACGCCAAGTGCGGCAACCGTTCCCACTCAAAAACCCACTGCATCGGCAGCTGCAAAAGCAAGTACACCGCCGAGTACGCAAACACTCGTTGGGGATACATGTACAGCAGGCAAGTATGGAGTCGTTCAAGTTGAAATAACGGTACAAGGGGGAGTCGTAACTCAAGCTCGTGCTCTCTCCTTTCCGAATGGAGATTCTCGATCATCATCGATTAGCGCCGTTGCGATCCCAGTTCTCATTGAAAGAAGTATCGGAGTTGTCAGTAGCGAAAGTATTCAAGGGTTCACAGGCGCTTCATACACGTCTGAGGCCTGGAAATATTCGCTCCAGACTGCTTTAAATAAGCGCTAGTCCCTTAAGGCTTCCGAAAATTCGCCGGTAAATGAAAGTGCGACACCAAGCAGTGTTGCAATCATTAAAAGAGGCAATATCGCTAGAACAATCATTTCTCTCTCCATTTCGTTTGCGAGTAGGGGTTTACTCTGAATCTCTAAACGATCTAGAAAGGCGATTTGTTACAAGAGGCGGGAAGAATATTGAACATCAATGCAAATAAAACCCCCGCCAAAGTTTCTGACGGGGGTCTTATTAGTAAATCTTTTTAGAGGTCGAAGTACAACTCGAACTCTGCTGGGTGTGGACGCAAGCGGACATAATCAACTTCGGATTCACGCTTGAAGTGGATCCATGTATCGATCAAGTCCTTAGTGAAGACGCCACCGCGTGTAAGGAATTCGTTGTCGCGCTCGAGATTATCGAGTACGGCATCAAGAGACCCTGGAACCTGGGGGATCATCGCTGCTTCTTCTGCGCTGAGTTCGTAGAGATCCTTATCAACTGGAAGAGGTGGCTCGATCTTGTTGATGATTCCATCAAGGCCAGCCATCAACATTGCTGCGAAGGCTAGGTATGGATTTGATGAAGGATCAGGGCAACGGAATTCGATGCGCTTTGCCTTTGGATTGCTTCCTGTAATTGGAATACGGATACAAGCCGAACGGTTACGTGCAGAGTAGACAAGGTTTACAGGTGCTTCGTAACCTGGAACTAAACGACGGTATGAGTTGACGGTTGGGTTAGTGAATGCAAGAAGTGATGGTGCGTGCTTCAAAAGTCCACCGACATACCAACGTGCCATGTCAGAGAGGTCTCCGTAGCCTTCGCCCCAGAACAATGGATTGCCATCTTTCCAAAGTGATTGGTGAACGTGCATTCCTGAACCGTTATCTCCAAAGAGTGGCTTTGGCATAAATGTTGCAGTCTTGCCGCCCTGCCATGCAGTGTTCTTGATGATGTACTTAAACTTCATGAGGTCATCGCCTGCATGCAAGATGTCGCTGAAGCGATAGTTGATTTCCATCTGGCCAGCAGTTCCCACTTCATGGTGTGCACGCTCTACAAGAAGTCCTACCTTGCCGAGGTTCATAACCATTTCATCGCGAAGATCTGCATACTGATCTGTTGGTGAAACAGGGAAATAGCCACCTTTTACGCGAGTACGGTATCCGCGGTTTGGTGTGCCATCTGCATCTTTTTCAATTCCTGTATTCCAAGCACCTTCGTAAGAATCAATGTGATGGAAGGCTTCATTGATACCAGTTGAGAAACGCACTGCATCAAAGACGTAGAACTCAGCCTCAGGTGCGAAGAAAGCCGTGTCAGCAATTCCGGTGGAACGCATGAACTCAACTGCCTTAGCAACGATGCCACGTGGATCACGACTGTAAGGGGAGTTATCAACTGGATTATGTACGGAGAAGTTAATAATCAGAGTTTTCTCTTTGCGGAATGGATCAACGAAAGCAGACTCTGGAACAGGAAGAAGTTTCATGTCGGATTCGTGAATAGCTTGGAATCCGCGAATTGAGGAACCATCAAACATCAGTCCATCGGTGAAAACTGCTTCGTCGAATGATTCAACAGGAACATTGAAGTGATGTTGAATTCCAGGTAGATCAATAAAGCGAACGTCTACAAGTTTGACGTCTTCTTTCTTGATGAAAGCAAAAATTTCTGCTGAGTTCTTAAACATATTTCTCCCATTGTCGCCGAGATCCGCTTTTCGCGGATTGATCCAGATTGGCTCCCCATTGAGCGTTAACTCTTGGGCGTAAGGATAGGTCTACGTACGTAAAAGGTGATAACCGCACTGTTACATCCATGTTAAGAAATTTCACCCAGTCTTTTAACTCCGGCTTCACAGTAGGCTCGCCCTATGAATTTCGTGCGGGTAGGGATGGGTAGGCGCTTTGCTGCGCTGATGCTGGATTGGCTGGCCTGCCTGGCGATCGCCAATTCCCTGACCAGTTCGGGCACGATTGAGCGTCAGATTGCTCCCTTGGCAATTTTCTTCTTAGAGGTCTGGATACTGACGAGTCTTTCGGGCGCTTCTGCCGGGCAAAGAATTTTGAGAATGAAAGTAGTGAGATTTGGCGACGGTGGGAGAGTGGCACCCAATCAGGTTTTAGTCCGAACAATCCTGCTCTGCTTGGTCGTCACCGCGGTCACATTCGATGAAAATGGTCGTGGATTGCACGAGCGAATCAGCGGAAGTGTACTGACTCGGATTTAACTATCGCTTAGGGACTTTTACGCCCTTAGGCATTGGACCCTTTGGAATAGGCATGGAAAGTCCGCCGACTGCCTTCAGACGATTTCGTACTTCGCGCATTTGAGCAGGGCTGAGTTTCTTGGGTAACTTGGCCAGCTTCTTTTGTAGCTTGCGGAGTTTTACTTGGCCTTCATTGTCTCCAACGATGAATTCTGTAATTGGTACGCCGGGTGCAAATCTTTCCGTCTTTTTCTTTTCATCTGTCAGCAATGCGCGAACGCCAGGACCACCTTCGCCGACAAGGACAATTCCTGCGCGACCAACGCTGCGATGCACCATGTCTTGCGTGCGCGAAACTGCAACAGCGGGTGTGGTCGTCCAACCTTTACGGATCGCCATAAGAACACTTGCGCCAGCACCAATCTGACCTTCGATGGATGCATAAGCCGCGCTACCTGCCTGGCGGGTAAAGAAAAATAGTGAAGCAAGCATGGCAAGAGGGAAAGAGAGAAAGGCGACATAAACGGGATGTCCCATGATGTAGCCGACACCAATTCCCACGACCCAAACACCAAAGAATATTCCGGCTAACGCCAAACCAATCCATGGCTTTACATCTTTTGTAACAGAGTAAGCCTCACGAATTGTTTTGAATCGGGTCTCTTTAGGCGCAGACGCGTCCTTCTTTTTTCTCTTTAAGAAATTGAACATGGCGCTAGTTTAGTGGAGCAGGCGCGCTTCCACCAAGGCGAAGCGGTGCCCAGCGTTGGCCGACGTGGCTATCAGGGTAGGAATCCTGAACTTTATGGAGCATTGAAATCATCGTGGCGCGAAGGTCGGCTTCAGCCTGGGCAACATCTTGATCTTTCGTGAAGTAAATAGGTTCGCCGACAACCACAGTAATGGGCACGTGTTTTCTGCGCAGATCACGAGGAACGCCTTTTGTCCAAAGACGTTGGCTTCCCCAGATGATGGTTGGAATGACAGGAACACCGGCGCCCATAGCAAGACGGACAACTCCAGTTTTTAGTTCCTTAATTTCAAAACTTTTTGAAATTGTTGCTTCAGGGAAAATGCCGATTATTTCGCCACCACGCAGTGCGCGCAGTGCTGCAACGAAAGAGGCAGAACCATTTGATCGATCGACGTTAATGTGATGCATTCCGCGCATGAGCGGTCCAGCTAATTTGTTGTCAAAGATTTCCTTTTTGGCCATGAAACGGACATATCTTTTTACTGGAAGTACGGCGGTGCCCGCCAGTGCAAAATCAAAATAACTAATGTGATTGATGGCCAAGATCGCGCCACCTTCGCGGGGTACGTTTTCTTCGCCAGAGAAATCCATCTTCAAACCGAGGTAGCGCCAAAAGAGTTTGATGGTTCCGATTACCGGTGGATAAACCAAATCAGCCATTAGTCACCCGCGCGGCCATTGCCTGTTTGTATAAACGACCAGCGCGGTAACTTGAACGAACTAATGGACCACTCATCACCCCGAGGAATCCGATATCTGTTGCCTCTTTTGCTAACCCAACAAATTCTTCAGGTTTAACCCAACGCTCTACTGGATGATGGCGATTTGTTGGACGCAGATACTGCGTAATAGTGATGAGATCACAACCTGCTTTGTGAAGATCCACAAGTGCCTGAACTGCTTCTTCTCGAGTTTCGCCAAGTCCAAGAATGAGATTGGATTTAGTGATCAACCCAAATTCTCGAGCCATGGTGATGACTTCTAGTGAGCGCTCATAAGTAAATGCAGGACGGACGCGTTTGAAAATACGTGGGACTGTTTCAACATTGTGGGCGAATACTTCTGGACGAGTTTCAAAAACCTGGTTGAGCAGATGAGCATGACCGCTGAAGTCTGGGGCCAACATTTCTACACCGGTATCAGGATTGAGTTCGTGCACGGTGCGAATCGTTTCGGCGTAGAGCCAAGCGCCTTCATCTTCTAAGTCATCTCGGGCAACACCGGTGATAGTGGCGTATCGAAGATTCATAGTCTTCACTGATTCAGCAACGCGTCGGGGTTCGTCGCGATCTAATGGCTGCGGTTTTCCAGTGTCGATATTGCAGAAATCGCAGCGACGCGTGCACTGTTCTCCGCCGATAAGGAAAGTTGCTTCGCGATCTTCCCAGCATTCAAAAATGTTCGGGCAGGCCGCCTCTTGGCAAACAGTGTGCAGACCCTCTGATTTAACAAGAGAGCGCATCTGCGTGTACTCAGGACCCATATTGGCGCGAGTCTTTATCCATTCAGGTTTTCTTTCAATGGGAGTCTCGGAATTGCGGGCCTCGATGCGAAGTAATTTGCGACCCTCTGGCGCCAATGTCATGCACTCACCCTAGCCAATGCCTCGTACATGTGTTTCTCAACGAACGGAATGACTTCTTCGATCGAAACTGTGCGACCGAGCTCGGCAGACATAGAAGTCACTGCAGCATCTGGAATTCCACATGGGACGATTCGATCAAACCAGGTCAGGTCAGGATTCACATTCAGCGCGAAACCGTGCATCGTGACACCTTTAGCAAAGCGAATTCCAATGGCCGCAATCTTGCGATCGCCTTTTTCGTCGCGAAGCCAGACACCAGATCGCTCGCAATATCGCACAGCATCGATACCGAATTCGTGGCAGACATCAATGAGCGCCGTTTCAATCTCACGGACAAACCCCACGACGTCGTGGCGCTTGGCTAAACGGACAATTGGGTAGCCAACAATTTGGCCTGGACCATGCCAAGTGATTTTCCCACCACGGTCGACATCAATCACGGGAGTTCCATCATTTGGACGCTCGTGATCGAGGGTGCGGCGTCCCGCTGTGAAAACGGAGGGATGTTGCAAGAGCATCAAAGTATTTGGGCGCGAGCCTTCGGCAATCTCTGCGTGGAGATTTCGCTGGATTTGCCAGGCCTTGTCATAGTCAACGATTCCGCTACGGGCGAAAGCGATGGATGGCCTGAGGGGAGCGGTTTCGAGTGGCACCCCCATAGCCTAAAGGTAGAATCGTGTTTCTACAGAACCAGGCCAAGCCATTGCTTGGCGACCATGGCCCCTTGAGCGAAAGTTGATCTTACGTGTCCAATAACTCAGCGCCTGTGAAAGGCCGTAAACCCCTCTGGATTGCCATCATCTCCATTGTCGTTTGGATGGGTATCTCTAGCGTTGCTGGCCCACTCTTTGGTCAACTTTCAACTGTTCAGAAGAATGACAATTCAAAATTTCTTCCGGATAGCGCGGAATCTCAGATTGTCTCTGCTCAGGCGCTTAAGTTTCAAAAGAGCGCAACGGATGAGTTTCCTGCCTTGGCGCTTTTTATTGGCAAGATCACTCCTGCTCAAATTGCGGCCACAAATGTTTTCTTTCAGGGTATTGGCGACAAGTCACTGGTTGATGCGAAAGGTGTAATTCTAAAAGATTCTTCAGGCAAAGAGATGAATCTTAAAATTTCAGATTTCCTTACACCAGGCTCCCAGATTTTTGCTTTCCCTTCTGCAAAAAATGACGCACTCTTGGCAAGTATTCCCATTGCAGGAAAAGAAGCAGTAACAACTTTGGCAAATAAGCATCCAGCGCTTCCTGCGATTGTCACAGCGCTTCGTTTTTACAGCAACCAATTTGCTGCAACTCAAGGTTGGGAATCACACCTCACCGGTATCGGCGCAATCTTCGCTGATCTCTTTGGTGCATTTGGAAGTATTGATTCAAGTTTGTTGCTCACCACAGGAATTGTTGTGGCACTTATTTTGATTATTGTTTATCGCTCGCCAGTTCTTTGGATCTTGCCTCTATTTTCATCACTGATTGCGCTCTCTCTTGCTGGTGGAGTTATTTATGAATTAGCAAAGCACAATGTGATTGATCTGGATGGTCAATCCCAAGGAATTCTTTCGGTGTTAGTACTGGGAGCGGCGACGGATTATGCCTTGTTGCTCATCGCGCGGTATCGAGAAGAACTTCACTTAGAAGAATCCCGATTTGTTGCAATGAAGAAAGCTTGGCGTGGAGTTGTCGAACCGATCATCGCATCGGGAAGCACCGTGACTCTTGGATTGTTGGTCTTGATTCTGGCTTCACTCAAAAATAGCCGTGGACTTGGACCCGTTGGAGCAATTGGAATCGTTGCCTCAATGTTCACGATTCTTACTTTCCTTCCCGCTCTCTTGGTTGTGTTTGGGCGCTGGATATTCTGGCCACGTATTCCACACTTTGATTCCGAAGATGAAAAACTCAGCGGAATCTGGTCAAAAGTCGCCCAGGCTACAGCGGCAAAACCTCGCAAGTATTGGGTCGCATCTGCCACCCTCCTTGTCATTTTGGCTGGCTTTGCATCGACTTTGCATGCCAATGGTGTTTCTAGTGTGGATCAATTTACAAAGAAACCAGATTCAGTAGTGGGTCAAGCCAAACTGGCAGATTATTTCTCCGGTGGTCAAGGATCACCAACGCAGGTTCTGGTTCCTGAAGCGAAAATGGCGCAAGCAACTGCGGCCTTGAAGGCGATAAAAGGCGTCACGAGTGTGGTTCCGACCCTTGATGGCCAAGCGATTCCTGGACAACCTGCGCCAGCGATAAAAGTTGTCGATGGGAAAGTGATTCTCAATGCCACTCTCGTCTATGCCGCGGATTCTCTTCCTGCTCGCGAGATGATTCCGGGAATCCGCAGTGCGATGCACGCGATTGATCCTTCAATAGCAACGGGCGGAACATCTGCTGTTTATTCAGATATTGATGCCGCATCCACACGCGATCGCAACATCATTATTCCCATCATCTTGATTTTGATCGCGATTATTTTGGGTCTCTTACTGCGCTCAATCTTCTCCTCGATCCTGCTCCTGATTACCGTTGTCCTTTCATTCCTTGCAACGTTGGGAGTGAGTTCATTGGTATTCCACCATATCTTCCATTTCTCAGGCGAAGATTCTTCATACCCTCTTTTCTCCTTCGTTTTCCTCGTTGCACTTGGCATTGATTACAACATCTTCTTGATGACTCGCATCAGAGAAGAGTCGATCAAGCTTGGGACACGTGCGGGTGTTACAAAGGGCGTAACGGTCACTGGTGGAGTAATTACTTCAGCGGGAATTGTCTTAGCTGCGACCTTCACGGTACTTGGAATCTTGCCGTTGGTAGCACTTGCTGAAATCGGCTTTACCGTTGGATTTGGTGTGCTGCTCGATACCTTGATCGTACGTTCAATCTTGGTACCTGCGCTCGTACATGAAATTGGCCCAAAGATCTGGTGGCCATCAAAACTTGCTAAGGAAGATGCAAGAAACTAACTCGTAGCATCGACCAGCGCTGAAATGGCTGCCCCAATATGGGGGTAGTCAAAAGTGAATCCTGCTTGAAGTAGCGCTTCTGGCAGGACTTTTTTAGATCCCAACATCTCACTTGCGAATCCACCAAATGCAATCTTTAATGCAATGCCTGGAACTGGAAAGAGCGCGGGGCGGTGCATTGCACGTGCCAAGCATGAAGTAAATTCCTGATTGGTTGCAGGGTTGGGAGCGGTGAGATTAATCGGACCTGCAATTGGGTTTTCGAGTGCAAAAGTAATTGCACGAATGACATCATGCAAAGTGATCCATGACCACCACTGTTTTCCGGAAGCGAGTTTTCCGCCAAGGCCAAAACGAAAGAGCGGGATCATTTTTCCGAGTGCGCCACCTGTGGGATCAAGAACAAGCCCTGTGCGGAGTTTTACTATGCGAACCTCACCTGCAAGATCGGCAGCATTTTCCCACTCGCGGCATACAACAGCTAGGAAATCCTCGCCTCCACGATCAGCTTCGGTGACCGCGCGATTACCAGTTTCTCCATACCAACCCATTGCACTGGCGGAGATGAAAACTTGTGGAGCAACTTCTGCAACGGCCTTTGCAATTGTTGTTGTACCTAACAAACGAGAGTTGAGAATTTCTGCCTTATAACGAGAAGTCCATCTTTTATCGCCCACTCCAGCACCCGCAAGATGGATGATTGCATCCACCCCTTTGAGGGCCGCTAAATCAACAGTGCCATTCTTGGGATCCCAAGAAATTTCATCGGGAGATTTTGCTTCACGCCTCACCAGTTTTTGAACTGTATAACCCTCAGATTTGAGATGACCAACAAGTGCTCCACCAATCAACCCTGAAGCTCCAGTGACCGCAATTCGCTGTATCGGCGACATTGATTAAAGACCTAGGTCCGCTTCGAATGCACCTGTTTCTAGGCGATCCTTGAGCGTTACTAGGAATCGAGCAGCATCTGCGCCATCAACAATTCGGTGGTCATAGGAAAGTGCGAGATAGACCATGGATCGGATTGCAATGGTTTCTCCGCCATCTTCTCCGCGGACAACCATCGGACGTTTAACGATTGAACCAAGACCGAGAATGGCAACCTGAGGCTGATTAATGATCGGTGTATCAAACAACGCCCCACGGCTTCCGGTGTTGGTAAGAGTAAATGTTCCACCACCGAGTTCATCAGGAGTGATTTTATTTTCGCGCGTACGTGCTGCAAGATCTGCAATTGCTCGCGCGATGCCGCCCATATTGAAATTACCAGCATCGTGAATAACAGGAACCAACAAACCTCTTTCAGTATCAACTGCGATACCTAGGTGCTCTGCTGCGTGATAAGTAATCTGGTCACCTTCGACCGAAGAGTTCACAACTGGGTGTTGCTTAAGGGCTTCACATACTGCAACAGCAAAGAATGGCAAGAATGAAAGCTTGACGCCCTCGCGTGATTCAAAGTTAGCCTTTGCTTTATCGCGCAGACGAGCAATCTTTGTTACATCAACTTCAATGACTGTGGTGAGTTGAGCACTCACATGAAGTGATTCCACCATGCGTGCAGCAATAACCTTACGAAGGCGTGACATCGAAACTGTCTGCCCGCGAAGTGGTGAGGCAGCAATTACCGAAGGGCCCGAAGGACTCGAAGGACGTGGTGAAGATGCTTGGGCAGCCACAGGTACTGGTGCTACAGGCAAAACTGCTGGGGCAGGTTTTACAACCGCGCCTTGGACATCTTCTTTACGAATTCGTCCGCCGATTCCAGTTCCAACAACGTTGCTTAGATTGACTCCAAGTTCTGTCGCCATTTTGCGAACAAGGGGAGTGACGTAGGCATCATCAGGTTGTGTTACAGGTGCAACAACTACCGGAGCAACAACTACAGGAGCGGATACGACAGGCGCAACAACGACAGGCGCAACAACGACGGGAGCAACAGGAGCAGGGGCTGCGCCAGCAACGCCAATGAGTGCAAGGCGCGCACCAACAGGAACGGTTGTATCAACGGCTACATCGATGGAGAGAAGAGTGCCTGCGACAGGGGATGGAATTTCTGTATCAACTTTGTCGGTAGAAACTTCAAGGAGTGCTTCATCCATTGCAACGCTATCGCCAACATTCTTGAGCCAGCGAGTCACGGTACCTTCCGAGACTGATTCGCCAAGGGCGGGCATAGAAATGACAGTGCCTGATTGAGAAGCGACTGGTGCTGCGACTGGTGCCGCTACTGGTGCAGGCGCAACAACTACCGGTGCGGATACGACTGGCGCAACAACTACTGGCGCACCAGGAGCAGTTGCTCCATCGGCGATCACAGCTAATTCGGCTCCGACAAGAACGGTCTGATCGATACCAACAACAATCTTCTGCAGAATTCCGGCGACAGGGGATGGAATTTCTGTATCAACTTTGTCGGTAGAAACTTCAAGGAGGGGCTCGTCAACGTTTACATGATCGCCTTCGGCCTTGAGCCAACGCGTGACGGTTCCTTCGCTCACGCTTTCGCCCAGTGCAGGCATGGTTACTGAGAATGTCATGGACCGTCTCTCCTTTTAAAAAGTTATCTGGGCGATTGTAATTGCATTTCTAGCCATGCGCATGGAGAGGTTTTCCAGCCAGCGCCATATGTGCCTCGCCCATTGCTTCAGACAAGGTTGGGTGAGCATGAATCAAAGGCGCGACATCATCTGGCGTGGCCTCCCAGTTGAAGATGAGTTGGGCTTCTGCGAGTAATTCCCCGACTCGGGCTCCGACCATATGAATACCGAGAATGGGACCATCTTTTTGTGAGACCAATTTGATCGAACCTGAGGTACCGAGAATTTGTGCCTTTCCGTTACCGGCCAAATCGTAAGTAAGTTCAACTACATCATGTCCGCGCTCTTTTGCCTGCGCGGTTGTTAATCCAACAGATGCCACTTCTGGATCCGAGTACGTAACGCGAGGAACTCCGTCATAGTTGATCGGACGAGGATTCAGCCCTGCAATTTCCTCGGCGACTAATATTCCTTCGCCAAATCCGACGTGAGCTAACTGCAATGTAGGAATCAAATCTCCTACTGCCCAGATGCCCGGTACAGATGTACGGCACTTGTTATCTACAGTGATGTAACCGCGGTCCATTGCGATGCCAGCTTCTTCGTATCCGAGATTTGCCGAAACAGGTCCACGACCAACGGCTACCAAGAGAACATCAGCGGTAAATTCTTTTCCATTTTCTAGCGTGACCGTGACGCTTTCTCCATTGATACTCGCTGACTTGAAGCGATCGCCTAGTTCAAATTTGATTCCGCGTTTGCGGTAAGCGCGCTCTAGTTGCTTGCTTGATGATTCATCCTCAAGTGCGACCAAATGGGGGAGCGCCTCGATGATGGTTACTTCGGCTCCAAATGATTTCCAGACCGAAGCGAATTCACATCCGATTACGCCGCCACCCAGAACAATGACGCTCTTTGGAACATAATCCAAAGTCAAGGCATGGTCACTAGTGATGATTCGCGTGCCATCAATTTCAAGTCCAGGCAATGTACGGGCGTAGGAACCTGTTGCAAGAACAACGTTGGTACCTTCGTACTTTTCTCCATTAACTTCTACCGTGTTTGGTGAAACCAAACGTCCGTGTCCTTCGACGAAGGTAACGTTGCGAGATTTAACGAGACCTTGTAATCCTTTATGAAGACGTGAGACGACGCCGTCTTTATAGGCATTGACAGCTGGCATATCCATCGAGAGGAATTGTGCATTTACTCCATAGCGACTTGCTTCTCGGGCACCGTCTGCGATTTCAGCTGAATGCAATAGCGCCTTCGTTGGGATACAACCGCGATGTAGGCAGGTGCCACCCAATTTGCCTGACTCAATAAGCACAACAGACTTGCCCAATTGCGCGCTCCGAAGTGCGCAGGCATATCCGCCACTACCTCCGCCAAGAATTACGAGATCAAATTTCGCCACGGTCAATCCTGTCTACTCAATGAAAGGGGGAAAGAATCAATAGGCATATCTTGCCAGCCTTACCTGTGTGCCTCTAACCGCACAACTGTGCGATTTCTCCTAGGTGGGATGGGGTCACAGAGAGGATTGGGCGAGTGTGACAAGTGATCGCAAGGCGATTCCTGTGCCACCCACTGGGGTATACCCGTGAGCATCGCCTTCGTTGTATGCAGGACCTGCAATATCAAGGTGCACCCATGGCAAGTCCTCTGAAACGAATTCCTTGAGGAAAAGACCAGCGACCAACATTCCGCCCATACGGTCACCGATGTTAGCCATGTCGGCGACAGGTGAATCAAGGGAGGCACGTAATTCAACAGGAAGTGGCATAGGCCAAAAGGCTTCGCCACTGTTGGCTGCTGCAGCCAGAAATGCCGATTGAAATTCTTCGTTGTTGGTCATGACGGCGCTCGTTCGTGTTCCGAGTGCGACAACTTGTGCGCCTGTTAACGTCGCAACATCGACGATTCCAACGACGGATGCAGAACCTTTGCCTGCAACTTCTGCTGCTTTAACAAGTGCGTCAGCCAAAACCAAACGGCCCTCTGCATCAGGATTAAGAACTTCTACAGTTTTGCCACCATAAATGGTGATGATGTCACTTGGACGAGTTGCGCTATCGCTCACCATGTTCTCGGCCAACGGCGCCCATGCATCAATCGCAATCGGAAGTTTGAGAGTTGCAATGGCAAGTGTCGCTGCACTGACAGCTGCTGCGCCACTCATATCCGACTTCATCGCCTCCATACCGACTGCAGGCTTGAGAGCAAGACCGCCAGAATCAAAAGTGATTCCTTTTCCTACGAAAACCAACTTCTTTTTCGCTTTTGCAGGTGTGTAAGAAACGTGCAGAAGTCTTGGGGGATTTGCCGAACCTTGACCAACAGCGGTGATGCCACCAAAACCTTGTGCTTTCAATTGCTTCTCATCAAGCACTGAAATTTTAAGGTGAGAACTTACTCCGCCAGCAACTGTTACTGCTTTCTTGATGATGTCTACGAATGAAGCAGGAGTTAAATGACTTGGCGGCATATTGATCAGATCGCGAACAAGTGTTGTGTACTGGGCAATTACCAATGCACGTTTTGCGAGCGCCTTCGCTTCTTTGTTGTTCGCAAGGGCGGTATGAATAGTGATGGATGCGACCGGGATTTTGCGATCGGCTTTTGTGGAGCCACGAAATTCGTCAAAGGAATATGCACCCAATGCGGCGCCTTCAGCTACTGCTCCAAGTGATGCGAGATCTGGAGTAGGGAGTGAATAGGAAACGGAGGGATTGCCAGCAAGAGCGCGAGTAGCGGCTCCACTTGCACGGCGAAGTGTTTCGTGTGGATAGTGAGTTTTTGCCTTTCCTAAGCCAGTAAAAACAATGAGTCGAGTGCTCGCACCAGGAAGTTTGATCACTTCGTCAGTTTTTCCCGTTGCACCAACATCCTCGAGCGCCCCGAGAAGGGTTTTGGTATCTAGGCGAAGGTGTCCAGATTCAATAACAAGTTTCTTCGATGTTCCCTCTTTGATGGCCAGACCGACGACTAAAATCTCCGGGGCAAGCACGGCATCGCTTAACGTTATCTTTGACACGCCGATCTCCTTCTCAACTCACACACTAAGGAACTTCACTAGATAAGAGCCTAGCGATAGGTTGTGTGACATGAAACTTTCACCTCTGAATTCTCGCCATGTAGACCTCCAAGCCAAAATGGCGGATTTTGGGGGATGGCTTATGCCTATCGATTACCCAGCCACAGGAGTGCTCACAGAGCATGCCAGTGTGCGCGAGAGCGTAGGAATCTTCGATGTTTCCCACCTAGGCAAGGCATCTGTCCGCGGTAGTGGCGCGCTGGAGTTCCTTAATGATGTCTTGACCAATGATTTGACTCGCATTGCTGATGGCCAGGCCCAATACACCTTGATCTGTAATCGCGCCGGTGGCGTCATTGATGACCTGATCGCTTATAGAAATAGCGCCGATGATTTCTTTCTTGTACCTAACGCGGCCAACACCGGTGACGTTGTTACCTATCTCAAGACTTTGGCCCCAGCTGGCATCACCATCGAAAATCTTCACGACTCTTATGGGGTCATCGCAGTGCAAGGCCCAAAGTCTGCGCAGTTGCTGAACTCTTTAGGTGTCTCGACCGACCTTGATTACATGAGTTTTTCTTCCATCACCATTGATGGGCGAAAGGCGATTCTTTGTCGCACCGGTTACACGGGTGAACTCGGTTTCGAAATTCTTCCAGGATGGGATGACGCTCTCGCGGTATGGGACTGTATTGCTTCGGCGATGGTTGCATTCGGCGGAGTAGTTTGCGGACTCGGCGCTCGCGATACTTTGCGAACCGAAATGGGCTATCCATTGCATGGACATGAACTTTCCTTAGAGATCACACCGGTTCAAGCAAGTGCTAACTGGGCTATCGGTTGGGATAAAAAAACTTTTTCAGGGGCCGAAGTTTTGCGTGAGCAAAAAGCAACCGGCGCCGTCACGAAACTACGCGGCTTGTTCTGCATCGGTAAAGGAATTCCTCGTGGCGGAATGGATGTGAAGGATTCCAGTGGCGCAGTTATTGGCAACGTTACGAGTGGAACATTCTCGCCAACTCTCAAGAACGGTATTGCTCTCGCCCTCGTCTCACCGTCAGTAAAGGTAGGCGATCATTTGATGATTGATGTGCGAGGACGTGACCTTGAAGTGGAAGTTGTAACAATTCCTTTTGTTGAATCCCACGTGCGCTAACTGCGTTTTGCAAATTCGATAGGAACCAGGAAAGACGCTCGTCTTTGTGTGCGCCTAAGCGCAGATAGCAAAGTGGGGGTTGTAATTATCAGCAAGGCGCTTGTGATGATGGCACGCGGTATATCCCATGCCATCGATGATGCGAAGTGGAAAACAATAAAGTGATGGAGGTTGGTAGTTATATCTCCGCCTGGAATATAGGAAAGTTGAGTCTGTGATCCGAGCGTCCATGGCCAGAACTGCAAATCCATGAGAGCGCCAAAAGTGAGCGAGGCGATAATTCCATAGGTAACGAGTAGAGCGAGTTCAGCCTTGCCTCGGATGGCGTACTTACCGACCTTTTGGGGAAGTGCTCCCGCTCCCAAACCAATCCAGCCCGCTGCAAACATTTGATAAGCCAGCCATGGACCAAATCCTCCGGTGATGAATGCTGACACGAGCAAAGCAGAAATTCCCAAGATGAAACCAAATGCAGCGCCAAATACTCTCGCGCTTAAAATCAAAATAAACCACATGGGTTCAATCCCTGCCACGCCTGCACCCATGGGACGCAGCGCGGCTGTTAGCGCAGCGAGCACACCTAGTAACGCGACCGATTTTGCGTCGAGCCTTTCGTTGCTGAGTTCCACAATTAATAGCACCAGAGCGATAGGAACAGCTATCCAAAAGAACAATTGCGTCCGAGATTGGTGGTGGTTGGCGTTGAAGAGAAATGGCCATAAGAAACCGCCGGCACTTATTAAGCCAGTAAGGATGAGTGCAAGGGCAGAGCGTTTACTAAAACGATAAATGTCAGCCGTGGTGCTCATGAGGAATTCCTCATTGCCAATACAACATCGCTTACGGTCAGCCACGGCGAAGGAGACATGACCTTGGCAACCTGTGGCGCAAAAGCGGGGGAGGAAAGAAGAACATCTGTTGTGGAGCCATCTGCAACTATTTCACCTTCGGCAATGAAGACCACTCGTGAAGCGAGTTCGGCAACGAGTTCAACATCGTGGGTTGCGATGATGACAACTTTGTTTTGCTCGAGAGCAAGTTCTTTCAAAATTCTAATAAGAGCAGTTTTGGCTGCGTAATCCAAACCACGGGTAGGTTCATCAAGGACAAGAACTTGTGGTTGTGCCGAAAGAACAACGCTTAAGGCCAGGCTTAGCCGTTGTCCCTCGGAGAGATCTCGAGGGTGAGTAACGACTGAAATCCCAGGTACAAGACTTTGAAGTAAGGCGAAAGTTTCGCCATCTTTTACATCGTTGTCTTTATCTGCTTGCGAGCATTCCTCGCCAACGCTTTGCCCATAGAGTAAATCGCCGGGTTCTTGTGGAATGAATCCCGCAATTGCGGTGCGTTCGCGCCCTCGTAAAGAGAAAGGATTCCTTCCGAGAATAGTTGCCACACCACTTGTGGGTTCCGTTGCGCCCACAATCGAGCGAAGCAGAGAACTCTTACCTGCGCCGTTGCGACCCATGACTGCAACTATTTCTCCCGCGCAGATGGAGAGTGATATATCGCGGATCGCTTGCTTTTCTCCGTAGGCGATGGATGCATGCTCTAGCTTCACAACCACATGAGATTTCTCGAGCGATTGCTCGATAATCGAAGGGAATTCGCCTAAGTGCTTACGTAACGGTTCCGTGAGCCGACGCATTTGGCGCACGCTTAAAGGAACTTCTTCAACATGCATTGCCCGAGCCAAATGGATTATCGGTGGAGCCAATTCTGAGGAAGCGAAGATAGTTTCTGGTGTTCCGATATTGGTTTGTCCATCACCTTGAATGTGAATGACGCGATCGGCGAACTGAATTACTCGTTCCAATTTATGTTCAGAGACAATGACAGTGAGTCCCAAATCATGAACTAGTCGATGCAGGATCGAGAGAACTTCTTCTGCCGCGATCGGATCTAGGGCACTCGTTGGTTCATCCAGCACGAGAACTTTTGGATGCATGACTAGAGCGCTTCCAATGGCAACTCTTTGCTGTTCTCCTCCGCTAAGCGTTGCGATAGAACGATTTCGAAGCGGAGCAAGACTCAAAAGATCGAGAACTTCTTCAACTCTTTTACGCATGACATCTGGCGCGAGATTGAGTGTTTCCATCCCGAATGCCAATTCCTCTTCAACGGTATCGGTAACAAAACCATTGATTGGATTCTGACCGACGATTCCAATTAAATGCGCTAAACCTCCTGGTTTAACACTTTGAGTAGAAATGCCATTAACGCTGATGTCGCCAGCCAATATTCCACCCGTATGGTGGGGGACCAGACCGTTGATTAATCTCAAAAGAGATGATTTGCCGATACCTGTTGCTCCCATAACAAGAACAAGTTCACCTTCGGCAACAGTAAAAGTGAGATCTTCGATAACGGTCTGTTGTGAGTTCGGATAGATCAATGAGACATTGGTAAATTTGATCATGGAGCCACCAGCAACGGAGAAAGCGCAACTATGAGGATAAGCAACTCTGGGCGGATAAAGGAAGCAATCGCGATCGCGCAGAGAATGTAGTCACGAGAAGTCCAACGATCTTTTCGATATCGTGAACGTTTTCGGGTGTAGCCATATCCACGTGAATCCATCGCAGCCGCAAGATCCAATGAACGTGAGAGTGACTCTTCAAAAAGAGGAAGGGCAATCCTTCGCCAACTCAGTAAGCCTTTACTTTCGTGGCCACGCAAACGTTGTGCTGTTTTTATTCTGCCGATACTTGCGACAAATTGCGGAAGAATTGATGTGGCAATCACGATTGTTACGCCGAATTCGTAAACCATCACAGGCATCGATCGCAGCAAACGATGGGGGCTAGATAAGGATGCTGCCGCGCCAAGGAGGGCGATGATTGCAGCGATCATGATTCCGTCATGCGCGGTTGATGAAAGCCGCTCGATTGTTACCGGTCCGCCTATTCGAATACCAGCCATCCAATCGGGAAGAGGAATGATCGGAAGGCTAAATAGAGTTCGCCCTGGTATGGGCACACCGATCAGGACGCCGGTCATTATGCGAATCCCAACAACCCACAACCCTACTTTGAGCGACCAAGCGAAACTCTTGGACCAAGGGGTGTTCTCTGCTTTGACCTTCACGACAAATCCTGATGCACCCACCACGCCGAGGGCCAGTGGGATGGAACTAGTCATTGCAACAGCAGTTGCCAATGATCCAGACCAAATCCACCAGACGAGTGGGTGCAGGGATTTATGCATTTGAAGTTAGTTCTTTTTCATTAATGCCGCAGGCGTTGGAATTTCTACTCCGCATTCGTTGGCTGGATATTCATTGAGACCACAAATAAAGCCGGAGGAGCTGGCGCGAATTTTCGCAACGGCATATACGACATCTGAGCCAATCGCCTTCTTATCCAGAACCAGACATTTGCTGAAGGATCGAGGCAGGCTTTCACCTTTAGGTTTTAGGAAGATGCTCCCAAAATCGACAACAATTCCGACGCGCTTCTTACCCGCTGCTGGAATTTTGGTTGTTCCGCAAATTCGAGAAAAGTTTGGAACCACTCGTGGTGTTGCTGCATCGGGGACGCTCTCGCTGCTGAAGGTAAATGCCCAACCCTCTACCGATCCATCCGGGACAACTGTTGTTGGGCCAGTTTGGGCCATAGTCCAAGAGCTTTGACCTGGGGCACTTTGGAAATATCCCCAGTATCGATAACCCTTTTCGCCGGCTTGGGCCGAGGGAATAAAGGAAGTTGTAGCGATAGCCGCCACAGATATCGAGATAAGAATTTTCTTAACGTAGTTATTCATTGAAGAGCCTCACTATGAAGGAGTCTCACAAGGGCCGACCTTAAGCATGTTATGAATGAAATAAAAAAGATCGTCCGATAAATCTCGAACGACCCTAGCTTTCAGTTCAAACATTTCTGTTTGGACGAACGCCCCGCAAACCTCGGCGGTGGTGTCGATTTCGAGCCTTTGCATTAGGTAATCCGACTTAGTGATTTCGAAGATCACTTTACGGTTGCGGGTCAGCGCCGGATTCTCACCGGACTTCCCCTAAGACAAAGACTTATTTAGTTTTTTACTTCGTGGAGGCAACCAAACCACATTGCTTTCGCCTTGGCAACACGCCTCGCTCGGCATAAGGTGACGCTCTGGTTTAGTACACACAAATAGGGGAGAAGCACCATGGAGCATCGTCGACTTGGCAGTTCGGGAATGTATGTCTCTGAAATCTCTTATGGAAATTGGATCACGCACGGCTCCCAAGTCGAGCAACAGAGTGCAATTGCTTGCGTAAAGACTGCACTTGAAGTTGGAATCACGACCTTCGACACTGCAGATGTTTATGCCGCCACAAAAGCAGAAACCGTGCTGGGCAAAGCGCTTAAAGGTGTGCGCCGCGAATCTTATGAACTATTTACCAAGGTTTATTGGCCCACTGGCTCAGGAAAGAATGATCGTGGACTCTCGCGCAAGCACATCATGGAATCTGCGCATGCATCCCTTAAGCGCCTAGGCACCGATCACATTGATCTCTACCAAGCTCACCGTTTTGATTACGAAACACCTCTAGAAGAAACCCTCAGCGCTTTTGAAGATTTAATTCGCCAGGGCAAAGTGCACTACATCGGAACATCCGAATGGCGCGCAAGTGAAATCGCTGCAGCATTGAAAATTCAAGATGAACGTGGTTACACACGTTTTGTTTCTAATCAACCTCAGTATTCAATGCTGTGGCGAGTGATAGATAAAGAAGTTGTCCCTCTCAGCGAGAAGGAAGGGATTGGCCAGATTGTATGGTCTCCGATTGCACAGGGTGTTTTGACTGGTAAATACAAGCCAGGAAAGAAAGCCCCTGCAGGTTCGCGAGCTACCGATAAAAATGGTGGTGCAGGAATGATTTCGCGCTGGTTGACTCATGATGTTCTAGTAGCAGTTGAGAAACTTCGCCCGATTGCCGAGAGTGTTGATTTAACGATGGCGCAACTTGCTGTTGCCTGGGTTTTACAGAATAAGAATGTTTCCAGCGCAATTATGGGAGCAACAAAGCCTTCTCAGGTTAAGGAGAACGTCAAAGCATCTGGCGTGAAACTTTCGGCACAGACCATGAAGGCAATTGATAAAGCACTTGGATCGCTACCTGAAACTGATCCCGCTAAGAACGTGAGCCCAAGCACGCGCCCTTAATGAGATGAGTTAGTCGATCGAGTCGCCTGGTTTCTTTTGTGGAGCTGGCGAACGCAGACGTCGAAGTTGTGTTGAACGCGACCAACCATATGAAGCCATGCCCTTGGTTGGTGCATCAGGAAAACGCTTTGCAATTTCCTTTTTCAATTTCTTAGATAGCGTAAAGCCTTCGACCAGCGCGCCCAAGAAAACAACGTACATCAAGAGGACAGCAATAGTTTGCAGCGCGGTAATGCGAGAAACCATCAGAACTACAAAGAGAAGGGGCAACAAGTACTCGGCAAGTGATCGACGTGCATCTACATAATTGCGAACAAACCTGCGAACAGGTCCGCGATCGCGAGCAGGTAGAGCGTTTTCTTCTCCACGCATATAAGCAGCGCGGGCCACAGCGCGTTGTTCGCGTTGAAGGTCTTTTTGCTTCTTGCGTTCTGCTTTGTTTGTCGCTGGTGCCAAAGAATTCACAACGCGTTTTGCTTGTGCCTCTTTTCGCGAAGGTGTTGGTCGGCCTTTGTTTTCTGACTTGTCTGGAGTATCTGCGCTCATAGTCAGACTATAGACGTTGGCCCACAATCCCTGAAAATCAGGGCAGAGCCAGCATCCTCTTCAGCGCTAACTTAGAGAATATGGCCGTCTCTTCATCCACCAGGATTTGATTCACTAAATGGTCGGCAAGGAGTGATTCCATAACCCAGACCAAGTGAGGCAGATCAATACGGTTCATCGTTGAGCAATAGCAAACATCCTTATCCAAGAATACGATCTGCTTATCTGGATGAGCTTTCGCTAAACGTTGCACGAGATTGAGTTCAGTGCCAATTGCCCATGCAGATCCTGCCGGGGCGGCTTCAATTGTCTTGATGATCATTTCAGTAGAGCCCACAACATCGGCAGCAGCAACAACTTCGTATTGGCACTCTGGATGAACGAGAACTTGAACATTTGGAATTCTGGATCGAACTTCATTGACGCTATCAAGGGTGAATCGCCCATGGACGGAACAATGTCCACGCCAGAGAATCACTTTTGCATTAACGATCTCCTCACGAGTGAGTCCACCTTGTGGTTTCCACGGATTCCACAGAACGCAATCCTCAAGAGATAAACCCAAAGAAAGTACAGCGGTATTGCGGCCTAGGTGTTGATCAGGAAGAAAAAGAATCTTTTCACCTTGTTCAAAGGCCCATGACATTGCACGTTTTGCATTCGAGGATGTGCACACCGTTCCACCGTTTTTGCCTGTGAAACTTTTGATTGCTGCCGATGAATTCATGTAAGTAACAGGAATCGTTTTAGTTGCAACGCCAAATTCCTGTAAGACTTTCCAGCATTCATCTACTTGCTGCGCTGTTGCCATATCGGCCATAGAACAACCGGCAGCAAGATCGGGCAAAATTACTTTTTGAGAAGACGAGGTAAGAATGTCGGCGCTTTCAGCCATGAAATGCACACCACAGAAAATGATGTACTCAGCTTCTGTTTGAGCGGCGGCTGATTGCGCCAACTTAAAAGAATCTCCCGTGATATCGGCAAACTCAATGACTTCATCACGCTGGTAGTGATGACCCAGAACCATGGCGCGAGTACCTAAAGCAGCTCGTGCAACACGGGCTCTTTCGATGAGTCCTGGCTCACTTGGATGGGGGAGTTCGCCCGTACAGGAGACGCCGCGTTCGCTTGCGAGGTCGCTACCTTGGCCCAGTAAAAGGAGATCGCTTAATGCCATAGGCATATTGTGTCTGCTTCTTTGGCATCCTGCGAGTAGGATTTAGCCCGAAGTCGTACCGATTTTCATCACAGGCCATGTATATAGGGAGAGAAATAAATATGAGCACTGATGTAACCATTGAAACAAGCGCTGCCAGCATCGTATTAACCGATGTTGCCGCCACCAAAGTCGCTGCCCTTTTAGCGCAAGAAGATCGCGACGATTTGTCCCTTCGCGTGGCAGTACAGCCAGGTGGTTGTTCTGGCCTTCGCTACCAACTTTATTTTGATGACCGCGCCCTAGATGGCGATGTCATTCACGAATTTGGGGCAGTCAAGGTGATCGTGGACAAGATGAGCGTTCCCTACCTTGCCGGTGCATCAATCGATTTCGTTGACACCATCGAAAAGCAGGGCTTCACTATCGATAACCCAAATGCAGGCGGTTCATGTGCCTGCGGCGATTCTTTTCACTAATTGACCGCGAGCATAAATAATCTATGAAAATTGGCGTGGCTGGTTCAGTAGGTCGCGACCACTTAATGACTTTCCCCGGAAAGTTCACTGATTCCTTAGTAGCTGGGTCTTTAGAAAAGGTTTCACTTTCCTTTCTCGTTGATGCTTTGGATGTTCGTCGCGGAGGATGTGCGGCGAACATTGCATTCGGAATGGGAGTCTTAGGGCTTCGTCCGACGTTGATTGCCTCAGTGGGTAAAGATTGGGCAGATTACGATGCCTGGTTAACGCGCCACGGGGTCGATACTTCCCATGTTTTGATTTCGGAAACACTTCACACGTGTTTGTTCATGGTGACAACAGATACCGAGCTAAACCAGATCGCTTCATTCTTTCCAGGGGCCATGAGCGAGGCAAGAAATATTGAGCTCGCCCCTATCATGGAAAAAACGGGGACGTTCGATCTCATTGTGATTTCACCCGATGATCCTGAGGCGATGTTGCGCCATTCTGAGATTGCAAGACAACAACGAATTCCTTTTGCAGCAGATCCTTCTCAACAAATGGCGAGGATGGATGGCGAGGAAATTAAGCGCCTCATTGACGGCGCAGCATATTTATTCTTAAACGAATATGAGTGTGCGCTAGCTATCCAAAAAACTGGTTGGACTGATGCGGAAATTCTTGAAAAAGTAAATGTACGCATTGTGACCATGGGTTCTGATGGCGCCAAAGTTGAAGAAAAAGGCAAAGAAACGATTTTTGTTGGCGTGCCAAAAGAGAAAGTCAGGATCGATCCAACGGGAGTTGGCGATTCTTTCCGGTCAGGATTTATTGCGGGCCTCGCGGCGAATTTGAGTCACGAACGCTGTGCGCAATTGGGTTCAATGTTGGCTACATATGTGATTGAAACAAAAGGAACTCAGGAGTATCACTTCACTCGAGAAGAATTCCTGACGAGATTTGAAGGCGCCTACGGCCCGGATGCAACAGCAGAAATCAGTGACCGTTTAGGCCACTTTGGTTTTGACGCACCACGCTAAATTCGGCTGTATCTCTCTGTTGAACATGATTGCCGGTCATTCTTGCCCAAGCCTGTAAATCGGGCCAGGTTGCTGGATCATCAGAGAGCAAGATCAATTGCGATCCGACTGCGACCTTGTCGATCTCTTGAGAAATCCTAATAATCGGTAAAGGACACCGAAGACCTAAGCAATCTATCTTCTTCATCGAGACCTAAGTTCGGCGACCGCTCTTTCAATGGCGCGAACGAGTTCAACGACATCTTCTTTGGATGTGGATTCTTGCAACGTAATTCGGATATTTCCGTGAGTGAGAACTCCCATCGCGGCCAAGACGTGGCTAGGGGTTAAGTCTTCGGCGTTACAGGCAGAACCAGAGTCGACGGCGAACCCGGCCTTATCCAGATGTCGGAGTAATTCCTCGCCTTCGACATAGAGAAAAGAAAATGAATTGATATGAGGCAATGAGGAATCCAGATTTCCAGCGATGTCACAATGAGTGATTTTTGAGGTGATCTCCTGACGCAAAAATGCCGAAAGTTCACGTAATCGATTATGCGTGGTTAGGGCATCGGATGCAGTTGCTTCAAGAGCTATTGCACTCGCGATTATGAGCGGCAGGGATGCAGAGCCAGGTACACGCTTTGGCCCAAGATGAGGCAGGGGATTGCGCCATCGGGATTCATTGTTGATTGCCAGGATTCCAAGACCTTCGGGACCTTGCCAGGACTTGCTATCGAAAAATGCGCTGTCCCATCGATCGGGTAATGGTGCGCCAATTCCTGCATTTGCGAAATCACATGCGATCGAGACCGATGGAAGCTGACTAATGATTTCGTTGTACCAGGATATGACTCCAGTTTCTCCATTGGCGATTTGAAGTGCCAAAACAGCAGTCGCGCAATCTAGATTCGCCAAAGATGCCAAAGATGCCAAAGATGCCAAAGATGTTGGATTGATATGCCCATCAAGGCCCACAGGAATTTCGTGGCTGTCACGGCTTCGAGCAATGGCCAGAACTTCGTTGCGATCTACCGATGAGTGAATCAAAATGTCTCCGGTGCGCAACAAACCTGCCACCGCGTAAAAATTGCCCAGTCGTGGTTCACCGATAAATTCGAGTTTCTTGGCGGGGATGCCGAGGCTTTGGCCCAATGATTCGATGGCCTCATTTTGTAGCGCTCTAGCCTTGGAACTTTGGTGGCTTACTTTGCGAGGATCGGCCCAACCTTGGTCAAAGGCGCTCTGAAGGGCCTCTCGGGCCTTGGGGTGGAGAGGCCGCTCGGAGGTGAAATTCCTTGTGATTTGAGCCACCTGCCGAACGCTACCCTCTCATGCGGTGAAGTTGGAAATGCCCCACTATCCTTTGCCCATGTCATTTGAGCCTAAGAATAAGAGAACTCGCAGCCTCCGGGCCCTAGCTACCCTGAGTGGTGGCATTGGTCTGATGGTGTTGCTGAGCGGGTGTTCAAAAGTTTCTGGTTTTGGATATCAAAAAGATCTTTCCAGCGTCAATGAAACTTCTATTTCGTTATGGCAAGGTGCATGGATTACTGCAGCGTGTGTTGGTCTCTTCACTGCTGGACTAATTTTGTACTCATCATTTGCTCACCGCAAGAAAGAAGGCGAAGAGTTCCCTCGCCAGATTCAGTATCACATTCCTGTTGAAGTGGCTTATACGTTGATTCCATTCATCATTGTTGCTGTGCTTTTTGCATTCACTGCGCGTGATGAATCAAAGATCACCGCGAAGGAACCAACCAAAGTCATGCATGACATTTCGGTCAATGGAATTCAATGGTCATGGCAATTTACTTATCCAGAAGCTGGCGCCAATGCCACTGTCACAGGTACACCTGCCAATCCACCAACGCTCTATATGCCACAAGGTGAGCGAGTACGTTTTACTCTCAATTCAAGCGACGTGGTACATGGATTCTGGATCCCTGCATTTATGATCCAGCTTCAAAACTTGCCAGGCGTTACAAATCATCTTGAATTCACTGCAAACAAGATTGGTGAATTTCCAGGGCGTTGCAATATTTTATGCGGACGAGATCATTCCCGAATGTTCTTTACTGTAAAGGTTGTTTCACCCGCTGATTATCAAAACTACCTAGCAGGATTGAAAGCGAGCCAGTCATGACAACTTTCGCATCGCCACCAAAGACAGCAGTGGTTGCTCGCAGTTCTGCTTCTCTTCCACCAACGAGTAAAGGCCGCCTCTTTGTAAAGTGGATTACATCTACCGATCACAAAACAATCGGTTATATGTACCTGATTACATCTTTCTCCTGGTTTCTTATTGGCGGAATCCTCGCGCTCTTTCTACGTGCAGAGCTAACAGTTCCTGGTCAACAATTCTGGAGCAATGAGCAGTACAACCAGATTTTCACCATGCACGGAACCGTTATGTTGCTGATGTTTGCAACGCCACTCTTTGTGGGATTCGCCAACGTCATCATGCCTTTGCAAATTGGCGCAGCGGATGTTGCTTTCCCTCGCCTAAATATGCTCTCTTATTGGCTCTACCTTTTTGGTGGCACGATGGCATTTGGTGGCTTCCTAGCACCAGGAGGAGCGGCCTCCTTTGGTTGGACTGCTTACGCACCACTTGCTAACTCCCAATTCTCACCAGGTATTGGGGGAGACTTGTGGGTTATCGGTTTGGCTATGGGTGGTATCGGAACAATTCTTTCCGGCGTTAACTTCATAACCACAATTTTTACAATGCGCGCACCAGGTATGACGATGTTCCGGATGTCCATCTTCTCTTGGAATATTTTGTTGACATCGATTCTCGTACTTTTGGCTTTCCCGCCTTTGGCAGCAGCATTCCTTGGATTGGAAGCAGACCGACTCTTTGGTTCGCATCTTTTTGATCCAGCAAATGGTGGAGCCATGTTGTGGCAACACCTTTTCTGGTTCTTTGGACACCCCGAGGTTTACATCTTGGCTCTGCCATTCTTTGGTATCGCTACAGAAATCTTGCCGGTCTTTAGTCGCAAGCCAATTTTCGGTTACAAGGGTTTGATCGCCGCAACAATTGCTATCGCAGCCCTTTCCGTTTCTGTTTGGGCTCACCACCTCTTTGCAACAGGTCAAGTGCTTCTGCCGTTCTTCTCGTTCATGACTTTCCTCATTGGTATCCCAACAGGTGTGAAGTTCTTTAACTGGATCGGCACGATGTGGCGAGGCGCAATCACCTTCGAAACACCGATGCTATGGATTGTTGGATTCCTGATTACATTCCTCTTCGGCGGGCTGACCGGAATCATCCTGGCATCGCCTCCGCTGGACTTCGCTGTTTCCGCTTCCTACTTCGTTGTCGCTCACTTCCATTACGTACTCTTTGGAACTGTTGTATTCGCCATGTTTGGTGGCTTCTATTTCTGGTGGCCAAAGATGACAGGAAAGATGCTCAATGAACGCCTCGGCAAGGTTCATTTCTGGATGACCTTCTTTGGTTTCCACCTGACTTTCTTGGTGCAACATTGGTTGGGTATCAAGGGCTTCCCACGTCGTTACGCCGATTACCTGCCTACAGATGGCTTCACTTTCATGAACCAGATTTCAACAGTTGGTTCAGTCCTACTTGCAGCATCCATGATTCCGTTCTTGGTGAATGTATGGATTACTCGCAAGTCACCAATGGTTGGAGTGGATGATCCATGGGGCTACGGAGCCTCTCTGGAGTGGGCAACATCGTGCCCACCTCCACGTCACAACTTCCTTTCAATGCCTCGTATTCGCTCGGAGCGACCAGCATTTGACCTGCATCACCCACATATCAAGACCGAAGGGCACTAATCACATGAAGGTCTCGTGGCAGTTATTTCTTGGTTTCACGCTTTTCTATTTCATGATGGCGATCATCTACTGGCAACTCGGTGGTGAGGCGGTAGGTATTACCGCTATTGGTCTGAGTGGTGGACTTGCTGGACTTGTTGGTTTTTATATGTGGTACTCGTCCAAGAACACCGGCGGAATTTTGCCTGAAGATAATCAAGATGGCGAGATTGCTGACGGAGCTGGAGACCTAGGTTTCTACAGTCCACACTCATGGTGGCCTCTACCTGTTGCGCTATCTGCATGTGCTGCCGGTCTTGGACTGATCATCGGTTGGTGGCTCACGATTATCTCCGTGGGCGCTTTGCTTATCAGCATCGTTGGATTCGTTACTGAATACGAAAAGCCTTCCGTTTCAAGTCACTAAGTTCTGATGACCTTGGAACAAGGCACAAGCGCTCTATCTGCGCGAGCAGCACTGGCCCGCAATATTCGTGGGCTTCCAAAAGCTGCAACGTGGGGCGCTTTATTTTCGGGGCTACTCGTGGTTCTTGTTTCCACGACAGGCCCTCTTGCGATTCTCTTTCAGGCTGCATCTGCTGGCAAACTTTCTGAGCAAGAGACTTCTTCGTGGCTCTTAATGATCTTTCTAGGGTCCGGGCTCTTTTCTCTCATTCTCTCCCTCAGACATGGAATGCCAATTATCGGTGCCTGGGGGACTGCAACGACAGCGCTTTTGGTAACAGGGCTACCAGCGAATTCCTTCTCGCAAGTTATTGGCGCCTATTTCGTTGCTTCATTAGCGTTGTTGTTAGTTGGCACTACAAGAGCGTTCAACTCAATCATGCGTCACGTTCCAAGGCCAGTAGTGATGGCGATGTTGGCTGGGATCCTTTTTCGTTTTGGAATTGGCGTATTTACTTCTCTGAATTCTAACTTGGTTCTGGGTCTGGCCATGATTACAACTTTCTTCATTGGCCGCCGCTACAGATGGAGGGCGCCTGTTGTCGGCGCCTTAGCAGTAGGACTTATTGTGGCAGCGCTGCAATCCAAGCTTGTGAATCCTCATATTTCACTCTCTCTAGCAAAACCTATTTGGACCACTCCATCATTTTCACTCGGAGCAATTTTTACTTTGGCGATGCCAATTTTCTTAATGGTTCTGACCACTCAAAATGCTGCGGGAATTGCGGTTCTACATAACTCCAATTATCAACCACCCGATAATCAGATCGTCACATGGGGCGCGCTGTTGTCATTAGTTGGTGCAGGTTTTGGTGGAAGCGGTGTAAACATCTCCACAATTACTGCTGCGATTGTCACCCAAGAATCTGCCGATCCAAATCCCAAGACCCGATATTTTGCTGGCGTATCTTGCGGTATTTTCTATTTGTTATTGGCATTCTTTGGTGCCACAGTTACGGGTCTATTTGTATCCTTGCCAGCAGATCTAATGGTGACGATTGCAGGTTTGGCACTAATCCCTGTGATCGCATCTGCATCCAATGACGCACTCTCCGATCCTGGTTATCGCGAAGCAGGTTTAGTTACTTTGCTCATCACTGTCTCTGGAGTCAGCGCCTGGCATCTCGGTTCACCATTTTGGGGGTTACTTGGTGGCGTTGTAGTTCACCAAATAACTTCGTGGAAGATTTCAACGAGATCCTAGATTTAGCGTGACATCGTTGATAGCTTCTTGAGGAATTCTTCCTCACTAACAACCTGTGCGGTAAATGCCATTCCTGCGTGACCGCGCCCGCAAAGAATGTTGCAAAGACCAGGGAATGAACCTAACTTATCTGCGGTGAAATCAAAGTGTGCGCTCTCTCCAGGTACTGCTTCCTTGTCGAGTGCTAATCCAGGAATCCAGAAACCATGCGATGTGTCAGCTGAATTCGTCAACGTGAAATGAAGAATTTTGCCCTGTGGAATATAGAGAACCTCACTCGTGCGCTTGCTCTTGTCATCGAGTGAGTAAACAAATGAGTACGACCATGACGCGACATCAATTTTCACATCTCCAGAACTCTTGATCGTGGCTACAGGATTCGATGAAGGAGATGCCGATGCAGAAGGAGTCGCCGATGCTGAAGCTTGCGGTGCAGGGGTTTGAGTGCGGAGAACCTTTTTCCATATAGTCTTCTTGCCAACTTTTGCGCAGATGAGCGCGGTGGAGCCGGATTTCGAGAGTGAACCGACCTTCTTACAGGCGCCACCTACGGAGTTGGTTGCCAGAGCGCTGGGAGTAGGAAGGAGTACCAACACAAGGCAGGCTGTAATTATGGAGAGAGAAATTCGTTTCATGACTCAAAGCATAGATAGCGATGAGTGCTAGCACTAGTGAGAATCAATCTCCTTGTGGGCGTCGCCCCCTGGCTTTTGAATCTGCTCAGCATCTGCTCGACTGATACGCGCACGAAGTTTGCTTCCTCGGCTATTTGGATTGCGGACGCCATGCTCGTCTTCGGCGACGTGTTCCAAGGCAAGAGGTTGTTCGTGCTGGGTGAGTGTCCAGGCCTTCTCTTTCGAAATTGGCTCATGGACCTCGATGAATTCGCCTTCGGCGGTCATCATCAAACGGCCGGTCTCTTTGCCATGCAAGACGAGGTCGCTATCGGCTCTCTGGAGCGATAGACAGAGGCGCTTGGTGATCACGTAGGCGATCGGAGGCAGAACGAATATCCCAATTCGGCTAAACCACATGATCTGGTTAATGGTCAACGAGAAGTGCGTTGCGATGATGTCGTTACCACCGTTGAGCAGCGTCACAAGAATGAAAGTCAGTGACATGGCACCAAGGGCGGTGCGGTTTGGAGCATTGCGAGGACGATCCAAGAGATGGTGTTCGCGCTTATCTCCGGTAAACCAGCTCTCGATGAATGGATAAAGAGCCATTCCCGTGAAAAGAATTCCCGGAACGATTAATCCGGGAATCAAAATATTCCATGAGATTGTGTGGCCAAATGCGTGAGTTTCAATGGGGGGAGACATACGGACTAATCCATCGAGCCATCCCATGTACCAGTCCGGCTGCGAACCAGCAGAAATTTGTCCTGGAGTGTAAGGACCGTAAAGCCAGATTGGGTTAATAGATGCAAGTGCAGATAGCAGAGCAGTTACGCCAAATACGATGAAGAAAAATCCGCCAGCTTTTGCCATGTAGACAGGCATAAGTGGATAGCCGACAACATTCTTCTCAGTGCGACCTGGACCTGGATATTGAGTGTGCTTCTGGTACCAGACCAACATGAGGTGAGCGGTAATGAGAGCCAAGAAAATTCCAGGCAAGAGCAGTACGTGCACTGTAAAGATTCGTGGAATAAAGGTATCTCCAGGGAATGCTCCTCCAAATGCGAAGAAGGATAGATAAGAACCAACGACAGGCATTGCTTGGATAATTGCCTCAGCGATACGGATACCCGTTCCGGAGAGAAGATCATCAGGCAATGAGTAACCTAAAAATCCTTCAACGATTCCGAGAGTTAGAAGGCCTACTCCGATAATCCAGTTGAATTCACGTGGCTTGCGATAAGCA
>CAIYRR010000002.1 GCA_903928745.1 uncultured Actinomycetes bacterium
AGGGCTACCGCGATGCCGCGAGAGATATCTACGACGCTGCACAAAAAATAGTAGTTGGAATCAGAAAAGATATTCCAGGGCTGCAAGTTGTTGGAGATCCCTTATTTCTCGTTGCCTTTACATCCGATCAGCTCGATGTCTATTTGATCAATGATGAACTCAAACGACGCGGGTGGCGCATGAATGCGCTTCAGATGCCTCCTGGTTTGCATTTTTGCATCACGCGTCCGAATACAGCCGATGGGGTAATAGAGAAGTATCTCGAAGACTTAAAGGCATCTGTCGCCTATGCCAAAGAAAATATCGGCACCCCCGCTCAAAGTGGAGCAATGTATGGCTTTGGTGGCACTCCTAAAGGAAATGCAACGCTTGCATTTGTCATGAGTGGGTACCTGGACGCTATGCACGAGTTAGCTCCTAAGGAATAATTCCTTCGATGGGACGCTGGATTCTCGCTATCGATTTGGGCAATGGTGGCCCAAAGGTTGCCGTCGTAGATTTACACGATCAACTTCTTGCCGTAAGTGTCCGAAACGTTGATGTAAAAATTGGACTCGATGGAACTGCAACGCAAGATGCAAATGAATGGTGGAAGGAAACTCTGCTCGGGGCACGTGAAGCGATTTTAGCGAGCAATGTGAATCCATCAGATTTGCACGCTGTTGCAATTACAGGGCAATGGGGATCAACAGTGCCGGTGGATGCCCAGGGAATACCTGTCGGTGATGTTTTGTTATGGTCTGATAACCGCGGAGTGAAATACATGCGTGAAGTTATCGGTGGACCCATCAGTTACCAAGGATTTGCTCCACAGAAAGTTATTCCGTGGGTTCGAAAAACAGGTGGCGGTCCAACTCCTAGCGGAGCCGATCCAACGGGACATTCCATGGTTCTTCAACGCGAAATGAAATCTACTTATGATCGCGCCGCATTCTTGCTTGAACCCATTGATTATCTGGGCATGCGTTTCACGGGTAAAGCAGGCGCGACTCCTGCATCCATGATTTTGAGTTGGATTACAGATAACCGCATAGGTAAAGCTGTTGAATACGATGCAGGACTTGTGCGCAAAGCTAAACGCGACCCAGCGAAATTACCCTCGTTAATGCCCACGGGTTCAATTCTTGGAACCATCCTGCCTTCCGTAGCAAATGAATTAGGAGTGCCGAGTGAGGTCCCTGTAATTTGCGGAATACCTGATTTACATTCTGCCGTTATCGGAAGTGGCGCTGTAGAACCATTCGATACACATGTAACAATTTCAACGACGGCTTGGATCGGTACTCGTGTTCCATTTAAGAAGACGGACATTTTGCATTCAATCGCCAGCGTTCCAGGCCTTGATGCGCACTTCCCTGTTGTTGCTAATAACCACGAAACCGGTGGCTCGGCGCTTCGTTGGCTAAAGGAAAATGTTTTCACTGATGAGAGCTACGAGAGTGCTCTAGCAAAGGCCAACACTGCCCCTGCAGGTTCTGAGGGATTGATATTCACGCCATGGCTCAATGGTGAGCGCAGTCCGGTTGATGACAAAAAGATTCGTGCTTCGTTTCTCAATATGTCACTTCGAACAGATGAATCCATGATGATTCGCGCCGTTATGGAAGGCGTTGCATTCAATTCACGTTGGCTCTTTGATTCCTATGAAAAATTCCTCGGTCGAAAGCCTGCAAAAGTACGCATCATCGGTGGAGGTGCACAATCTGATTTATGGTGCCAAATGCACGCCTACGTGCTCAATCGCCCCGTGGAGCGTCCAGCAGATCCACGCGACGCACAGCTTAAAGGTGTCGCATCATGGGCAAGAATTTGTTTGGGTGAAATTTCTCTAGAAGATGCCGGCGCCCAAGCAAAGGTGACTGATACCTTCTTGCCCGATGGTCCTGATGCGAAAATTTATGCCGACCTTTATCAGGAATATCGGCGTTTGTACGCAGTCCTAAAGAAAACGCATCATCGTCTAGGAAAGATAACTAACTAGCTTTTATTGCTTCAAAAATCTCAGCAACGCGGTTTGCATCTACATCACCTGCGCGCCCCTTTTCACAGGCTGCCGATGCTGTCGCAGTTCCGTACATCAATGAGAGTTTCCAATCGATCGAATCCATTTTTGTTACATCGCCTTGTTCTTCGCTCTTCAGCGCAAAGCCAGCAGCGAGCGAATCTCCTGCGCCAATCGCACTCACCACTTTGATTGGAAAACTTGGAATAAAGGAAAGGCTCTCTTTATATGCGATGGCCGTGCCTAAATCACCTGCATGAACAAGTGCAACTTTCACTCCCATTTCGCACAACTTAACGGCCGCGTTCTTAGCGCGTTGGATCCCGTCATGATTATCTCCAGTAAAGAAATCCTCTGATGCTGCGTTGATCACTGCTTCGGCTTCATCCAAGTTTGGGGAAACTATGTCGACGCCAGCGAAGAGCCCAAAAGATAAATAATGAGGAGCGGTATCCATAAGGAGCAAACTTCCCTTTTGGTGAACTAAATTCACCAACTGAGTAATTGAATCTTGGGTGACTCCGTGGGGAAAACTTCCCATGCATGCAACGATTTCGCCAGGTTTAATTTCTCGTTCAATCTCTGCGAGGTATGTGTCCCAATCCTCGCCACTAATAGTTGGGCCTTCTTCATTCACCACTGTGCTCACCGCGGAATTTACTTCCACATACATTGTGGCAACTCGAATGCTTCCTAGATACGTCGTGTATCGAAAATCTGCTTTCTCATCAAAAAGTAAACGGCAGTAGGCATCTGCGTCGCGATCTCCCACCAAAACGATTAAGGGTGCCTTTCGTTTGAGGCAATGTGCGACCCGGGCTGCATCTATCCCCTTGCCTCCGGCACGCACCTCGGCCGACGGTGTCCTCATGACTGCGCCACGTTCGAAATGGGTCATGGTCAGCGTCCGCGAAAAACAAGGGTTGGGGTTAAGGATCAACATGTCTCCAATGTACCTTTCTGCCTCTCGCCCCGATTGTGGCTCGAATGTCAAGGATTTGGCAGGGCAAGATTTAACGCCTGAAAAGGCGAGAGTGGTCGCCCTGAGATGTAACTCATGAGATATATGGCTCCACTGACTAGCCATTTGCGCGCAAATTGAGCAAGATAAACCACGTGACCAAGCCCGTCGTATCGCTTGACCAGGTAACAATTCGATTCGCTGGCGACAGCGGTGATGGAATGCAACTCACCGGTGATCGCTTCACGATGGATACCGCAAGTCTGGGTAATGATTTATCAACACTTCCAAATTACCCCGCGGAAATTCGTGCACCTCAGGGAACAATCCCTGGCGTCTCCTCATTCCAACTTCACTTCGCAGATCACCATGTTCAAACACCTGGTGACGCACCCGATGTATTAGTTGCCATGAACCCTGCTGCGTTGAAAGCGAATATCAAAGAAATTCGCCGCGGAGCAACAATCATCGTCGACAAAGATGAATTCACAACGCGCAATCTTTCTAAAGTGGGATATGAAACAAATCCACTTGAGGATGGTTCCCTTGATAGTTACAAGGTTCACGCGGTTGGTCTGACTTCACTGACGGTTGCAGCACTTTCTGAACTTTCTTTGACTCGTAAAGAGGCAGAGCGTTCTAAGAATATGTTCGCGTTGGGTCTGCTCACTTGGATGTATCACCGTCCAACAGAATCAACAGAGAATTTTCTCAAGGCTAAGTTTGCAAAGAAGCCAGAAATTTTGGCGGCAAACCTCCTTGCTTACAAGACTGGATGGAACTACGGAGAAACAACCGAAGATTTCGCAGTCTCATACGAAGTTGCTAAGGCGCAGATGCCAGCCGGCAAATACCGCAATATCAGCGGTAATACTGCAATGGCATATGGTCTTATTGCTGCATCACAGCGCAGTGGACTTAAGTTATTCCTTGGCTCATACCCAATCACTCCTGCGTCAGATATTTTGCACGAACTCTCAAAGCATAAGAAGTTTGGGGTTATTACATTCCAAGCAGAAGATGAAATTGCTGCGATTGGTTCTGCCCTCGGAGCTTCATATGGTGGCGCACTAGGTATCACAACAACTTCAGGTCCTGGAGTTGCACTCAAGAGCGAAATGATCGGACTTGGCGTAATGCTCGAGTTGCCATTGATCATCATCGATGTGCAACGCGGTGGTCCTTCAACGGGACTTCCAACCAAGACTGAGCAATCAGATCTTCTACAGGCAATGTTTGGCAGAAATGGTGAATCACCAGTTGCCGTGCTTGCACCATCACATGCAAGTGATTGCTTTGATATTGCTATCGAAGCGGCTCGAATCGCAACAACTTACAAGGTCCCTGTTTTCATCCTCTCCGATGGCTACATCGCCAATGGTTCTGAGCCTTGGAAAATTCCTTCAGTCGATTCGCTTCCTGAGTTGCATGTGGAATTTGCTAAATCTCAAGAGAATTTCATGCCATATCTTCGCGATCCAAAGACTCTTTCACGACCATGGGCAATCCCTGGTACTAAGGGAATCGAGCATCGCATTGGTGGCCTTGAAAAGGCAGATAAAACAGGCGCCATTTCTTATGACCCAGCAAACCACGACTTGATGGTTCGGGCACGTGCAGCGAAGGTTGCAGGAATCGAAGTTCCTGACCTAGTTGTAGATGATCCATCTGGTGATGCTGACGTCTTAATCCTTGGATGGGGTTCGACATACGGTCCTATCGCATCAGCGATTGAATCTTTACGTGAGAGCGGACAGAAGGTTGCGCAAGCACACCTTCGTTACATCAATCCATTCCCTAAGAATTTAGGTGCAGTTCTCGAGAAGTATCCAAAAGTCTTGGTTCCTGAAATGAACCTAGGGCAACTTGCGATGCTATTGCGGAGTCAATTCTTAAAAGATGTCATTCCTTGCAATCAAGTACGCGGTCTTCCATTTACCACTCAAGAACTCATTGACACAACGATGGCGGTGATTCATGCCTGATCTAGCTCTGACAAAAAAGGATTTCACATCTGATCAAGAAGTGAAATGGTGTCCTGGATGCGGTGACTATTCGATCCTCTCCACGATGCAATCCTTCCTGCCTGAACTTGGCGTACCTCGTGAGAACATCGTCTTCGTCTCCGGCATCGGATGTTCATCACGATTCCCGTACTACCTGGAGACTTTTGGAATGCACTCCATCCATGGACGTGCCCCAACGATTGCAACAGGTCTTGCGATCTCGCGCCCAGATCTTTCGGTCTTCGTAATTACCGGAGATGGTGATTCCCTATCTATTGGTGGAAACCACCTGATCCATTCTTTGCGCCGAAATATTGAGCTTAAGATTTTGCTCTTTAATAACCGGATCTATGGTTTAACAAAGGGTCAATACTCACCTACAAGTGAGACTGGAAAGGTAACGAAGTCCAGTCCTTTGGGATCTTTGGACACTCCATTCAATCCAATCTCGTTGGCACTTGGTGCCGAGGCAACATTTGTTGCTCGTACCGTCGATAGCGATCGCAAACATTTCACTGAAGTCTTGCGCGCTGCTACCGCCCACAAGGGATCGGCTTTGATTGAGATCTTCCAGAATTGCCCAATCTTTAATGACGGAGCATTCGATATTGTCAAAGATGGCGACACTAAAGGCGCCGCGCTATTGCAGATGGTTCATGGTCAGGCAATTAAGTCTGAAACTCATGGTCTTGTCCACGATGGTGCATCACTCAAGGTCGTGGAACTCAGTAGCGTGAGCGAGAGTGATCTCGTGATTCACGATGCCCACAACGCTGACCCTTCGTACGCATTCGCTCTTTCGCGTCTGTCATCTTCTGACCTCAGTCATGTGCCTGTTGGTGTATTCCGCGACGTTGAGCGCCCTGGTTACGGTTCTATGGTGAATAACCAAGTATCCGAAATCATTGCAGCGCAAGGTGCGGGAGACCTCAACACCTTACTTACTAGCGGAGATACCTGGGACGTTCAGTAGTTAAGAGCGCGTAACTCTCATTAAGTTAAATGGGAGAAGGGCAGTAACTGCAACGGGTAATACCCACCAGCATGTCACTCCTGAATGATTGAGCATTGCCGTTGCAATAAACGCAAGAAGAATTCCTACTGTGCCGCGCCAATCATCACCAATGAGGAAATCAAACCAAAAATCTCCGAATGCTCTGATGCTGGTCATGAATGTGCGACTTTGTAAGATTTCGATTTCATCTTGATCAACCTCGTCAGCAAATACCTTTGAAACGGTTCGCACCAAGAATCGCTTGCGCAGAATCACGACTAAGGTCCACGAAACAAGCGCCATGAAAGAGATGATGACCGGCAATGATGCATCTTTACCTGGCCAATGTGCACCAGCTCCTTCTGCCCCCCAGAAGATGCCAAATGAGGTCAACATAATTCCCACAACAAATTTCATGGTGTTCTCTGGAACTCGCGCTAATGGCTTACG
>CAIYRR010000003.1 GCA_903928745.1 uncultured Actinomycetes bacterium
CAACGTGCCAACAAGTGGGGCGCAACCCTTGATGCTGTAGCAGATCGGATCTCGGAAGCGCTGTGGGCGGTGGCGTTTTATCGTTTAGGTGTTCCACTCGTCTGGGTTCTTGGATTTGCATCTCTGGCAGCATTTCAAGAATATTCACGTGCCAAATTGATTTCTGATGGCGTAAAGGAAATCGGTTTAGTAACTCCAGCCGAGAGACCTGTACGTGCAAGTTTTCTCTTTATCGCAATCTTTGCCTGGCACATTTCGCCGATGCGTGGATTGGTAATACATATCGCTCAAGTGCTTACGGTTCTCCAGGGCGTTAGTTTCGTGATGTTGCTCAGGTTCGCTTTCGTCCGATTGCATTAGCGACAATCTCTGCACTGATTCCAACGAGTGGTAAACCGCCACCTGGATGAGCCGAACCTCCTACGCAGAAGAGCCCCTTAAGCGGAGACCTATTGCGTGCCCGTAAGAATGCCGAACGCGCACCGTTACTTGATGTTCCATAAATAGAACCACCAGGTGCTCTCACGCTTGTTTCCAAATCAGCAGGTGTGCGAATTTCTAAGATTTCAAGTCGGTCTCTAACTGGAATACCTCTTGCTTCAATCAAAGAGATGATGTGGTGGGCGTATTCGCGTGCGAAATTCTCATCGCTCCAGTCCCAACCATTGCCAACCATTGAATGAGGAGGGGCGTTAACGAGAACGGACCAACTCTCATGCCCTGGTGTGCGCACCATCTCTGGGTCATTCGGTGCACAAATATAGATTGTCGGATCTTGAACGGGTTTTTTTTGGGTGAAGATCGAATCGAATTCATCATCGTAATTGGTGGGAAAGAGAACAGTGTGATGTTTGAGTGATTCTGCATCTACTGAAGAGCGTAGGCCAAGAAGCAAAGTGAAACCTGCGAGTGAAGGTTCTGCTTTCTTTAAGGATTTTCGAGGAGCGCGCAGTACGCGCAAGTCTTCAGGGATCAAGGACGTATAAACCTGTGATGCATCAGCATTTGCGACGACGATGTCCGCTGGAATTTCTTCTCCCGTTGAAAGGATGATTCCCGAGACAGACTTTGTATCGTGCAAAATCTTGCTCACGGGGGAGTCGAGATAGAAAACAACTCCGCATTCGAGCGCTCTTTGATGAACCGCTTTTGCAAGCTGACCTATTCCTCCCGCAATATGCCAGGCGCCAAAAGCCTCCTCGACGTAGGCAATAGATGAAAGCACCGCTGGCGCCTTACGAGGGTCAGAGCCGCTGTAGGTGGCATATCTATCAATAATGTATTGCAGGCGGTAGTCGCTGGTGAATTCTCCGACAAGGGTACGTAAAGATTTCCACGGTGCAATTGTCAAAAGATCTTTGAACAGGGATGCTCGTTTGAGTAGCGCAAAAGGTGATGTTAATTCGGATTCGATAAAAGGTTCTCGAGATACGTCCCACATTTTCTCAGCGCGTCTCATGATTGATCGCCATTGCTCTTTTGCTTGCGCCCCGAACGCTTTCTCGATTGCTTCCAAAGTGTCATACCTTGAAAGATTTACAAACTCAACGCTACTTCCATCTGCAAATCTGTAATCAAAAGATGGGTTGACCGCCTGTAGATTTAGAACTTCCTCGAGTGGCTTCCCAGTTTTTAAAAAGAAATCTTTATATACGGCAGGCAATGTAAGAAGGGAAGGACCGGTGTCAAAAGCATATTTTCCGATCCACTCGGTACGACATTTCCCTCCCACCTGATCGGATGCTTCATAAACTGAAACAGTGTGACCGGCTTTTGCTAAACGAGTGGCTGCGCACATACCTCCAATGCCTGCGCCAATGACAATAACGTTGCTCATACAACTCGGCCTTTCCACTGAGTGCGACCGCGCATAACCCAGGAGCGCCCAAGAAGATAAACCAGAAGAATTATTGAGAGTGGGTGCAAGAGCGCATCCCAGATGCGTCCCTTGGTGAGGCTCGCGCTGACGATACGGGGTCCAACTATTAACGCGTAGCCGAAGAGCCCCAGGGATAGTGGTGCCACACCCACTCCGAAAAGAAATAGCGCGGCGATAAACGAACCGAACACTCCGCCGAAGGCAACTCGCAAAGATTTGCTGTAACCCTCGCGAAGTTCTGGCCATGATTTATACATTCTGCAACTTGCAATACGAGATCCATCAATCACTGTGCCCCGGTGCCCCGCACGAAGTAAAGCTCGCGCAAGAGCGATGTCGTCAATGATTTCCTCTTTTACGGCAGAGAAACCATGAATGTCTTCAAGTGCGGATCTTTTCGCAATAAAGAACTGACCATTAGCAACTGCAAAAGCTGGATTAAGAGAACGCTCTGAAATTGCAAGCGGGACAGTAGAAAGCCAGGACCATTGCAGCAGAGGTTGTATCAAGCGCTCTGAGAGCGATAGAGCTATTTGCCTTGGATATGCCGAAACAAATGATAGGTGGCGCGATTTCATCAGGCCGATCGCGCTGACTAGTGCATGCGCTTCAAGGCGTACATCTGCATCAATAACGACAACGACATCACTCGAACTTTTCTCCAACGCCTGTTGAAGAGCATAAGGTTTTCCGAGCCATCCGGTAGCCAATTCGTCTCCATGGGTTATTGAAAAACGTTTATCGCTCTTGGTCGCTTGGGTAATGAGAGTGAATGTTGCATCACTTGAGTTATCGTCGAGAAAGTGGAAACTCACGCGAGCAATGCCCATTTGCTTCTTTAGGCTTGAAACAAGTTCAAGAACATTCTCTTCCTCATTTCGCACCGGCAGAAGCACGGCAACAGAACCATTAAAGGGCTCTGATTCATCGGATGGCCTGCGAAGTGAAAGGGTGTTGAAAGAAGAGATCAGCAACATCAAAGTAGGGAGCACCAAAGTAAGTGCTACTGGAGTCATGCGTTAATCCTTAAGGTCGCCCAAGCCAACGAGTAAAACCGTAAGGCCCGTAGACGATCGCAAAAATAATTCCTGCGCACACACCAATGAGTGGGCGATGAAAGAAAAATATGTTTCCGATTACACCTGCAAAGAATGTCCAAGCGAGGAAAATATCCACGAAAGTTGTTTCCGCGCCGCCTTTTTTTGGTTCTCGCGGAAGCGTTACGTGCAAGAGGGCAATCAAACCCATTCCTGCAAAGAGCCAACCTGCTGCGTTAGAAATTGGAATTTCGCGTTCGAAGGGGATTCCTGAACCAACATCTGACCACGTCCAGCGATGCGCTGCAACCATTTGGGGATCAAGGAAAAGATCCCATGCCATCATCGCTATTCCGCCGTAAAGGAAAACCCAATTTGTGGTGAGCCTGCGCGCAGCGACTAAGACTGGATGCGCCATCATCACCCAAGCAAAAGGGACAACGAGTGGAACTAAAAAGATTTGATAAGCCAGACTTGGATCGTAGGAGTAGCTTCCAAAAGGCCATCCTGTGCGGATTCCAATTTGCTCGATCACAAGACCAAAAGTAAATGTGATGAGTAGGTAAGTGATCGAATACCGCCAACCATAAGAAAAGTAGGCGTGAACGATCATGAGTGCGGCGCCGAAGTAGACAGTGGCCAGCGTGACTAACCTCAGAGCTTCTCCGTCAAGAAGGGGATATGAAATCTGCAATGTAATTGCTGTTACCAAGAGAAGGGTTAAGAAAAGTTGGGACCTTGCAGATATTCCTCTGCGTCTATGTCTGCGAGGTGAGTATTGGCGCATCGACACGGCGCTAAGTCTGCCCTATCAGCGGGCTAAAGCATCACAGGTTTCCGCGAATTTCACTCACACGGAAGCGAGCAAATAGTTCTTCCGAGAACCATCTCTGCCTGGCGGTGGCTTTGATTGCCTCTTTATGTGAAGGAGATTTGAAGGCGAATTCTTTGAGAGCTTCTTCTGACTCCCAGAGTGAGAACGTCCCTTGCAATCCAACCGGGGCTTCGCCAATCCCTAATGCGCTAATGAGACCAGGGGAAGTCCGCAAACCCTGGGCTACCGGAGGTACTGATTTCCAAAAGGAAAGATTCTTGGTCCACGCAATGCGTGCACGTGTAATAGCGACAACTTTCTCAGTGTGCCCACCAGTGACAGATGCAATTTGAAAAGGCTCCTTCTTTGACCACTGACCATGAACTGAGATTGGCTCCATCAATACTCGAAACTCTCCAGTGGAACGAACGCGCCATCGTTGTATCAAGGGCGAGGAATCAAAACTTTCAATCTGCGAATCATCAATGCAGACCAGTACACCCCACCTGTGAATGTCCGCATCCGATGGGGTAAAAGTCTCACCTTTTCCGCAACCCAACATCTTTGCAAAACTCACACCTTGCATGCGCCGAAATCTGGAGCGATCGCGAGCCATCGACAAGATTGCAAAAGGGATGGACCGTGTTGGAATTTTCCAAAAATAGACGGCCGTGATCACAACGCTTTTCCAGTGGTGCGTAAGATTTCGGCGATTACTTCAGCCGGGTGATCCCACATAGGAGCATGACCCGAATCAGGAAGAGTGAGCCAACGAGCGTGAGAGGGGACAAGCGCGCGTTCTTGACATGTTGCTGCAGGAAGAGTGTTATCTGAATCTCCGAAAATAATTGTGATGGGAATTGATGAATCGATCTTCGATTCAAAACGCTTCTTTAATATTGCATCCCACGCTGGGTAATATCCAGCCGACGAACCCATCGCATCGGCGGCATCTCTACAAAGTTCGAACGGGAAACTTTTCCAAAGCGGGCTAACATTTTCAAAACCGATCTTGCGAGCCCACTCGTATTTCATTAACAATGGCGATACAGCTTTTAACGAACTCGCCAACATCCGCGAAATTGCCGTACCTGGATATCGATTTGTAAATGGTTCCAGCCATAGACCTGCAGGAGCTAATCCAGTCACCGATTTGATCGCACCAGGATTCATCGCTGCCATCTCTAAGGAGATCCATCCACCAAGGGAGTTTCCGACGACATCAAAGCGATCGAATCCAAGTACGTGCATTGTTTCGAAGACATCTGAGGCCAATATTTTCGGCTCCATGGGTTGATTGGCTGTTATCGGAGTGTGTCCGTGTCCAGGCAAGTCAACGGTGATTACGGTAAAAAATTGATTAAGTTGAGGAATTATCGATTTCCAGGCTGTCGCCGCCGAGCCCATTCCATGAATGAGGAGCAGGGGCTCGGAATGCGCCGGTGACGGGAATACGGTAGTCGTGAGTTTCATGTGTCGTTCATTCTATGGTCACCTTGAACAATTATCCTGGCGATACCTAAATCTTCGACATCCTGACACTCAAGAAAATGGTCTGCGAAACGATGCCAAGTTCAGAGCCCAACCCAATCGCCAAGCTTTCCCGAATGGATCGTTTCTTGCCGGCATGGATTCTAGCTGCCATGGTTTTGGGACTTTTCTTGGGCAAGAAAATACCCACCCTTCAGGGCAACTTGGATTCAGTTCGAATTGAAGGGACCTCCCTTCCCATCGCACTGGGACTATTTATGATGATGTACCCAGTTCTAGCCAAAGTGAATTATTCAGAAATCAATCATCTTAAGTCCGACAAAAAACTACTCGTTTCTTCGCTCATTCTGAATTGGCTCATTGGTCCCGCATTAATGTTTTCTCTTGCGTGGATCTTTCTTGGCGATAAACCTGAATACCGAACCGGACTCATTGTTATTGGATTAGCCAGATGTATCGCCATGGTATTGATTTGGAATGATCTGGCGTGTGGAAGTCGAGAAGCCGCAACCTTGCTTGTTGCGATGAATTCTGTCTTTCAGATTCTCGCCTATGCCCTTCTTGGCACTTTCTACTTGAAAGTTTTGCCAAATTGGTTAGGACTTCAATCATTCGACATTGCTTTCTCAACTTGGGACATCACAAAAGCAGTTCTCATATTCTTGGGAGTGCCTCTTGTGGCTGGATTCTTAACTCGAAAGTTTGGCGTCAAGAGCAGGGGCATCACCTGGTACGACTCTGTCTTCGCGAAGAAAGTCGGACCCTTCGCCTTATACGGTTTGCTCTTCACGATTGTCATCATGTTTGCTTTGCAAGGAGAAGCGATTACATCTTCTCCCGGTGTAGTCGTACAAGTTGCGATTCCCTTAATTATTTATTTCCTTCTCATGTGGAGCATTTCCTACATATTCGGGAAAACCGTAGGTTTAAGTTACGAAAAAACCACCACTCTTGCATTCACAGCGGCTGGAAATAACTTTGAATTAGCGATTGCAGTCAGCATCGGTGTGTGGGGAATAACTTCGGGTCAAGCGATGGTGGGCGTCATCGGGCCGCTTATTGAAGTCCCTGCACTCTTAGCGCTTGTTTATATTTCACTTTGGTTAAAAAAGAGGTTTGTTTGATGAGTAAGAAACCAATAGTACTTTTTGTCTGTGTACATAATGCTGGCAGATCGCAAATGGCGGCTGGCTTTATGCGCGAACTCTCACAAGGCAAGGTAGAAGTTCTCTCTGCGGGATCGGCGCCAAAGGATTCCATTAACCCCACTGCAGTAGAGGCAATGCTTGAAGTGGGAATCAATATTGCAGATAACGTTCCAAAAGTTTTGACTTCGGAAGCAGTTCAAGAATCAGATGCTGTTGTCACCATGGGCTGCGGAGATGCGTGCCCGTTCTATCCAGGCAAGCGTTATGAAGACTGGGTACTTGATGATCCTGCAGGACAGGGGATTGAGTCTGTAAGAGTAATTAGAGATGACATTAAGGCACGAGTAGAGAAGTTATTGGCGGAGTTGCTCTCTTAGCTAATCGCCAACGACCATTGGAGTCGCGCCTGTAACACGAATCAACTCTGCATACGTTGTTGGGTAGACCGCGTGAGGGTGGCCAGCTGCAGCCCAAACCACGTCGTAATCGTTTAACGCTTCATCAATAAGGATTATTTCTGGCTTTGAAATCCACCCTAATGGGCTCACGCCTCCGATAGAGAAACCAGATGCCTCTTTCACAAAGTCAGCATCGGCTCGGTGAAGTTTTTCAACACCAAGATTTGATGCCACCAAATGCGTATCTACTCTGTGCCGCCCACTTGTAATAACAAGCAAAGCAGATCCGCTGGGCAGTTTGAAAACGATGGATGACGCGACCTGGCCCACTTCAATGCCAAGACCGGCTGCCGCCTCTGCTGCAGTTCGTGCGCTATCGGAGAGCGCAACAATCTGGCCGGTTATTCCTGCTTGATCGAGAAAATCTCGAACGCGGATCACTGATGAGTTTTGCAGCACTGCTTCCATGAGATGAAAGTTTAGTCTTAAGACTTAGTGTTGAGGTTAGTGTTGAGGTTGGTGAAATGAATTACTTCAAGTTAAAGAAGGCGTTAGTGATGTGCCATCCAATATCTGCACCGCGTCCAATGAATACAAAAATCATGAGCGCTGCACCAGCCAGAGCGATGTCTTTGAAGAATCCGGTCTGAGCATTCATTTTTGCTGTTGCATCAGTCTCTGTCCAGAAGTTGTGCATCATGATTGCTGTTGGAATTAGGAAGATTGCGATAAGAAGTGCGCCTAGGTCTGCATAGATTCCAAGAGCTACATAGATGCCTCCGACGAGAATCATGAGGCCAGAGACGACGACAGAAAGTTTTGCTGCAGGGACTTTCTTGTACTTGGCATAACCAGTCATTGCCTCAACTTTGGTGAGGTGGCCGATGCCTGAGGTGATGAAGATCAAGGCAAAGAGAACTCGACCGATTGCTAATACTGCGTTCATGAAACTCCTTTAGTTGCGTAGCTGGACAAGGGAAGATTATGGGCGAGTGGTTGAAGTTTCAACTATATAAGGGGCATTTCCTCCAGAATCCTTAGGGAGCAGTGAGGGATCTCCCTTTCCCGAGCCTGGCCACTTGCTCTTTGTCAGGGGTAGGGGCTATTTTTCGAACATATGTTCGAAAATCAAATCCCAGACCCATTTAAGGCTGATGTCTTGGCCGATGGCGTTACTCCCGTGGAGTTCACCTTCGGGGGCAAGCGCTTTCGCATCCATGCCGTTTTATCTCGATGGTGTGAATCTGGGGGATGGTGGAATCGCATTAATGATGGAATCTATCGCCCTGATGATCAAGCCCGTGGGCTCTGGCGCGTAGAGGCCGCACCCATCGGGACTCTCAAGACCTTCGACATAGAACGCGATGAAGTCACGGGCATCTGGCGCATTACTGCCATCTGATGACTATCTAATGGAGTTCACGCATCTTCGCGCATGTAGCGCGTATTCACTTAAATACGGAACAACACAGCCACATGATCTTGTAGCCAGAGCTAGCGAATTAGGAATGCCGGCAGTGGCGTTGACCGATCGTGATGGGTTGGCTGGTGCAATCCGTTTTGCGCAGAGTTGCGTTGAATATGGCGTTGCTCCAATCATCGGAATTGATCTTGCTATTGATCTTGATAGTCGTACAAGCAAAGTCGGAAAGAAATTACCGCGCATCACTGTATTGGCACATAGTGATGGAGGATGGCGCTCGCTGAGTCGTTTGTTAACGAGCATTCATACCTATAAGAATTCCGGAGCAGGTTTGATTCGCAGTGGTACGCCAGTGTTGACGTTAGATTTTCTCCAACGCTTTAGTGAGTACTCTCAAAATCTTCACGTCTTGCATGGACCTGAATCACCCGTAGGCGCTGCTATTACAGCGAAACGTCCCGACATCGCACTTGCGCGCTTCTTGCTTACTCGCGAACTTTTTGCCGATCACGCTATCGAATGTGTTTCGCATCTAGTCCCTGGTGATGGTCCGCGCTCTACTGCGCATGCTGGGCGCTCGCTGATTTTTGCACGCGATCATCGCATTCCTGCGGTCATCACAAACGCTGTTCGGATGAGAGATCGCGAAGATGGGCCTATTGCAGATATTTTGGATTCGGCCAGACAACTTGTTCCCTTGGATGCGCGTCATGTCGAACGCAAAAATGCAGAAGGTTTCTTTAAATCAAGTGAGGAAATGGTTGCCCTTGCAGATGAAATTGCACGTGCAGGGGGAGAGCGCACAGCGCGAGAACTTTTAGCGACAACGCATGAATGGACAATGCGGGCGGTTCTTTCGCCTACACGTGATATCGGGTTAGGCGGAATACATCTGCCCGAGCCACATGTGGTGGGCGCTGGTTCTTCGCAGGAGATGGTTGCCATACTTCGAGCGCGATCAGAGGCTGGTCTGCATTGGCGATACAGCGATAGCGCCACAATAAATAAAGCCCGCCAGCGTTTAGATGATGAATTAGCAACTGTTGCAACGCTGGGATATGAATCTTATTTCCTTACCGTCGCTGACATTACTGACATGGCACGTGATCGCGGGATTCGTGTTGCAGCCCGTGGCAGTGGTGCAGGTTCTTTGATCTGCCATCTCCTTGGAATCTCAGGAGTGGATCCGCTGCAACACGGATTATTGATGGAACGTTTTTGTTCGCCACTTCGGCGCGCACTTCCCGATATTGATATCGACGTCGAATCAGCTAGGCGACTTGAAATTTACGATCTTGTATTTGCTCGGTATGGAGATTCACGATGGAGCACCCCAGGCAATACATCTCGGTGCGCAACTGTTGCGATGGTTGATACCTATAGAGCGCGCCATGCAATACGAGATACAGGCGCGGCCCTTGGATTGCCGTCGATGGAGATCGATCTCATTGCAAAATCGCTGCCTCATATTCGTGCCCGCAATATTTCACGAGCGTTAGAAAATCTTCCCGAATTGCGATCGCTCAACCTTAAGAGCCCACTAGTGGCGATGACTATTGCCCTTGCTGAAAGACTGGATGGATTGCCTAGACATTTAGCGATGCACCCGTGCGCTGTTGTTCTCTCTGATGGCGGCTTTCTCAATCGCGCGCCGTTGCAAGTAAATGCCGGTGGATACCCGATGGTGGAGTTCGATAAAGATGATGTAGAAGCAGTCGGGCTTTTGAAGTTGGACATACTCGGGGTTCGAATGCAATCGAGTATTGCCTATGCCATTAAAGAGATCCAACGCATTGAAAGGATTCCCGTAGATATCGATGCGGTTGCCCTCGATGATCAAGCCACCTTTGATCTCATTGCATCAACACGTACTCTGGGTATTTTTCAAGTAGAGAGCCCAGGCCAGCGCGAACTCGTAGGCAAATTAGCACCAGCAACATTCACTGATCTCATTGTGGATATTTCTCTTTTTAGACCAGGGCCCGTCAAGTCGGACATGATCACACCATTCTTATCTGCTCGTGGTGGGTGGAGTCCGGCGCAAATAATTCATCCCGACCTTTATGAAACTTTGCGCGAGACCGAAGGTGTTGTCGTTTTCCACGAACAAGTTATTCGGATTATTTCGATCATGACGGGAATATCTCTTGCCCAAGCCGATGAAAAACGTCGTGCGCTGGGGGATCTAGAGGGACAGCAAGAGGTCTGCGATTGGTTTATTCCTGTCGCCCTAGGTCGCGGATACACCCAAGAAGTGGTCACGGAAATCTGGGATGTCTTGCGCGCTTTTGCATCCTTTGGGTTTTGCAAAGCGCATGCTGCTGCTTTTGCACTACCGACCTATCAATCGGCATGGCTTAAAGCTCATCATCCTGCAGCTTTTGTCGCTGGTGTTCTCACTCATGATCCGGGCATGTATCCCAAGCGTTTAATACTCGATGATGCACGTCAAATGGGGGTGACTGTTTTGCCGGTTGATGTAAATCATTCTGCGGCCTCGTATACGGTCGAACGCGTTGATGCATCTAGTGCGCGCTCTCCGGCGAAAGCATTTGATGGTGCAGGTACAGGTAGATCTTTAAAACTTCCTGACGCACGCGGGTATGCAATCCGCATGTCACTGAGTGATCTATCGGGAATTAGCGCTACTGAAATTAGCGACATTATTGAAGGCCAGCCATACCTTGATCTGTCAGATTTCTATGCGCGTGCAGGTGCCTCTTACCCCACGATAGAGCGACTTATATTGATTGGCGCATTTGATGCATTGCATAACATTGACGTTACGGAAATTAATCGGCGTGATTTGTTATTGCATTTGAGCGATCTTCATAGATCACCCACTCGTTCGTTAGGTGGGGCTCAACTTAATTTTGGATTCACTCCTCCCGCACTAATCTCTAGTGGTTTACCCGATCTGACTTCGGGGGAGAAGGTCGCTCACGAGGTAGATCATTTAGGAATGGAAATCTCCCACCACCTTCTTGAGTTCTATGCAGATTTTCTCAACAAGATCGGCGCCGTGAGGTCATCAGATCTTCTGGCACAAAGGTCGGGATCCCTTGTTCTTGTCGCTGGAGTAAAGGTGGCCATGCAGACACCGCCTGTGCGTTCGGGTAAGCGAGTGATCTTTCTGAGTCTTGATGATGGGTATGGATGCAACGATGCAACTTTCTTCAGCGATGCTCAGCGAGATTACGCCGACGTACTTTTCCACTCACGTCTTTTCCTTGTACGCGGACATGTTCGCCGTACTGGACCACGCGGTGTTTCACTTCGTGCAACAGGGGCATGGGAATTGCGCTCTGCTTACGAAAAATGGGCCCTCAATCAAAGTACGCTCGTAACGTGACTACCGCGACCATTCTCCATGTGGATATGGATGCTTTCTATGCCTCTGTGACCGAGCGCGATAACCCAGAACTCAAAGGCAAAGCCGTTGTTGTCGGCGCAGGTGCACGCGGTGTCGTACTTTCTGCAAATTACTTAGCGCGCACATACGGAATTCATGCCGCCATGCCAGTGGGTAGGGCTCAACGCTTAGCCCCACATGCAATATTCATTGCTCCAGATCATGCGCGCTATAGCGAAGTCTCCGAACACATCATGGAGATATTTCACTCCTTTACTCCGCATGTCGAACCAATTTCACTCGATGAAGCATTCTTAGATGTCACAGGTTCGCAACGCTTAATCGGTACGGGGCGCGAAATTGCAACAATGATTCGCGCGAAAGTGGAAGCGCAAGAAGGGATTACATGTTCAGTTGGGATAGCTTCATCGAAATTTATTGCCAAACTCGCATCAGGGCGTTGTAAACCAAATGGCGTCCTTGAGATTCCTGTTGATCGTGTACTTAATTTTCTTCACCCGCTGCCAGTTTCTGCTATTTGGGGAGTGGGGCCAAAAACAGCAGAGGCTTTAGAGCGTCTAGGTTTGCGTACCGTTGCTGAAGTTGCACACACGCCGCGATCTACATTGATTCGCGCCCTGGGCGAAGCGACAGGTGCATCTTTATATGAATTGGCATGGGGTCGTGACTACCGCGATGTTGTGACTGATGAACCCGATAAAAGTATTAGCGCTGCAGAAACTTTTGCGCGCGACATTGATGATCCTGAAATTCTCTTGCAAGAGTTACTTCGATTAACAGAGAAGGCAACTGCGCGATTGAGAGCGCGTTCTTTGTTTTCAAAAACCATTTCGATCAAAGTGCGCTACGCAGATTTCACAACAATTAGTCGATCAAAAACTCTGCCACTTGCAATTGACAGCACTCATGACACATATGCCGTAGTGAAGAGTCTCTTTGAAGCAGTGGGGCTCAACGGGGCTCGAGTTCGGTTGGTGGGCGTGAGTTTGGATAATTTGCACAGCGATGCGCCTGAGCAGTTGATGTTGGGGGCTCGTGAGCGCGGTTGGAGGGATGCCGAAGGGGCAATCGATAAGGCTCAGGCTCGTTTTGGGCGCCATAGTGTGCGTCCAGCACGTTTGGTAGCAAAAGATCCCGATGAAAGTGGCGATTGAGGGGGTAGAAGAGGAATTCACAGGCAATCTGGAGTGCAATTGAGCGTGGGATGTCCTATTGTTGTGGAAGTACCTAGTTACTTTCTGTGACCCATCAGGAAAAGGAGCGATAAATGCCTCTTTCAGAGCATGAACGCAAACTCCTTGCCCAGATGGAAGAAGCTTTTATCGCCGATGATCCTCGTTTAGTTTCCACTCTTACGGGAACGCGCCTCTACCCTGGACGCAATCGAGTCATTCTTGGTGTGTCTTTGATATTCCTTGGTCTTGCTACCCTCTTTGGCGGGTTGATTGCCAAGACCATTCCTGTCGGCATCTTGGGCTTTCTGATCTCGCTCGTCGGGGTCACCCTAGCCATATCCGCCCTGACAGGCGTGAGCGCACTGCGCGCCCCTAAGTCGGCCCGGCGCAAGAAATCAGGCAAGGGTTCTTTGAGCTCGCGCATGGAAGATCGCTGGGAGCGCCGCAATTTCGATAAATAAGCACTAGTTCCACACCTCAACCCATAAGACCCTTTCGAGGGTCTTTTTTTATGCCCAAAATCGCCGTCGCAGGCCGGGGAGCACCGTGGGGACTGGTGGATTTAATGGGAGCAGGGTGGTTGAAAATGGAGGAAAATGGGGTAAAGTGGGGAATTAAGCAGGCTTAATCAAAGCTTTTAGCAGGGGAAGGGGAGGGAAAGGGATGTTTCTTGGAACCCACGAACCCCGCCTTGATGAAAAAGGTCG
>CAIYRR010000004.1 GCA_903928745.1 uncultured Actinomycetes bacterium
ATGAGGGTGTCAAGGATCCTTCCTACAACTGAAGTCACACCCAACCTACCCATTGCTTCTGCGAGCACATCCACATCCCATCGAGATTTCCACACCAGCGAATTTGAGAGGCATCCAGTGGTCCGCTTGCGGTGACAGCATAAGAAAGAGCTGCTGGATCAGCCTCTTCCATATCGATCATCAGCGTTGATTGTGTGCCTACAAAGAGCGGGAGTACATCGCTCAACAATGGGATGCGATCTTGGCCTTCACCAAGTTTAGAAATGAAATTCCAATCGCGATCGGATGCTTGTGAGGAGATTCCCCAAAGGCGTTCTAGAGTCGGATCATGCAAGACCGCGACTTGACCATCTTTGGTAATCCGCACATCGATTTCGATAATTTCCGAACCGTTATCAATGGCGGATTGAATGGCTACAAGCGTGTTCTCACGAAAACGGCTTGAATCACCACGATGTGCGCAGGTAAATGTCATACCCGATGCCTACGCGACTCTAACGAGTTTGCCGTCTTTATAAATGAGCGCCTTGTTGATCTTCACGAATCCTGAAGTACCCGCAAGAGGAACATCGAGCGAGATAAAGGCGTGAAGTTCAACATCTGCACGCTTTAGGTACACCTCACAAAAGTGGCCTCGTGGAACAACAAGTTGGACAGTTGCAGGATAACTTCCTGGGACCTGCTCTGTGCTGAAGTGCACATCCTCTGGTCGAATTCCAACTACTTCGGTGCCTGAAATAACCTGACCGTCGGCGAATCCACCTTGAATGTGATTCAAGCTGCCGATGAAGTTAGCGACGTATTCAGTTTCTGGGCGATCATAAAGTTCTTGCGGAGTACTAAATTGTTCGATTTTTCCATTATTCATAACAGCAATGCGATCGGAAATAGAGAGCGCTTCATCCTGGTCGTGAGTAACAATAACTGTGGTAATTCCCAAACGGCGTTGAAGGTCGCGAATATCTTCACGTACCTTTACACGCAACTTCGCATCAAGGTTACTGAGCGGCTCATCGAGCAAGAGAATGTCTGGTTCTTGCACGAGTGCGCGAGCAAGTGCCACGCGCTGTTGTTCTCCACCTGAAATTTGCCCTGGGCGTGAATCTTTATGGTGCATCAAATTCACCATGGCAAGTGCCTCATGAACGCGCTTTTCGATCTCAGGCTTCGCCAATTTTCTTACCTTCAACGGATAAGCAACGTTGCCAAAGACCGTCATATGTGGCCACAGTGCGTAGTTCTGGAAAACCATTGCACTTGGACGCTTCTCTGGCCCGATGGTGGTTACATCTTTTCCATTAAGAACGATGTCACCTTTATCAGGGATAAGAAATCCAGCAATCATGCGAAGTGTTGTTGTCTTGCCACAGCCTGAAGGACCAAGCAAGGAGACCATCTCGCCCTTTTTAACGACAAGGTGAAGATTGTCAATAATCACACGGCCACCAAGAATCTTGGTAAGTCCGTTGAGTACTAAACCTTCTTCTTGAGGTGAGTCAGTCATTGCATCTCTCTTTCATCACTTAATTTGGAAACCTTCTGCGAGTTGTCCGCCCACAATGTGTTTTCTTGCAAGTCCAATCAAGAGTACTGATGGAAATGCTAGAAGTAGCGAGAAGACCGCTGCAATCTGGATTGGATAATTCTCTACAAGTGCATACATCTCCGTAGGCATGGTGTAAATCGCTGGAGCGCCAACAAGATAAGTGCCTTGGGCTTCATCAAAGGAGGCGAGGAAGGACATGACAATAGCTACCAAGATTCCAGGCATCGCCATACGCAAAGTGATTGTGCGGAAAACTCGGAACTTAGAGGCGCCGGCATCGCGCGCTGCCTCCTCGAGATTTCGTGGTACTGAAGCAAATGCGGCAGCCGGAATCCACGTCATATAAATAATCGTGCCCAACAATTGAATAATGATGACACCAACAATGGTGCCCATCAAATTAAGCGCGTAATAAAGAGTTGCGATAGAGGCAAATAACCCGATTTTTGGAAATGAGTTAGCCGCGAACAGTCCGATGAGAAATGTCTTGCGTCCAACGTAATTCATGCGGCCTGCAGCGTACGCTGCTGGAAGGCAAATGATCATCGACAGAACTACAACGATCGGACTAATGATCAGAGAATTCCTTATCGATTCTTCAAGAGCTGAATTGGCGAAGATCTGCGTCCACCAGTGCCACGTCCATCCATCTGGATAAAGATTTGGGTAAGTCCAATTTGTAACAAACGCGTGAATTGCTAACCAGAGAAGTGGTCCAAGAATAAAGAAAGCCATGGCCAACATAAAGATTCCAAGCAGAGCTTTGACCACAGGAGAACTTGATTTAGCGCGTGATTTCTCTCTTTTGGCCATTAGATTCGTCCGCTCTGTTTTGCACTACGAACATTTGCCCAAATGTAGATGAGGGCAATTCCGGATGCGGATGCAAAAACAATAAATGCCATAACAATGGATTGCTGCGGCCTGTTATATGCGCCAAAGAAATTGGAGATTTCAACGCCGAGCATTGTCGGCTGATTTGGTCCCAGGAAAAGCGGAATCGTGAACGAACCCAAAATTCCAATCGCTGTGAAGGTCCCTGCAATAACAATCGGAGTTATCGCCAATGGAATCAAAACAGTTCGAATAATTCTAATAAAGCCTGCTCCAGCATCTTGTGCGGTTTCGATGAGAGCATCAGGAATTGATTGCAGTCCAGATGTGACCATCAAAATCGCAAATGGCAATGATGTCCAAATGGTTCCGATTGCGATTGCAGAAACAGTTGAGGTAACAGTCGGGAATTCAATACCAAATTGGGAGAAGAATGACCGCATGAATCCATCGCCAGCATAGAAAGTGTGAATGGCCCAAGCTGCAATGACAACAGGGACGAAAAGCGGGACCAGGGTCAGAGCGGTCATCACGGACGCCAAACGCCCGCCAATCATGCGCTGGTAAATTCCAATCCCCAGCGCCATGAGTAAAACAAGAGTCGTTGAAATAAATGTAATAGCAAGGGTGGTTCGCATATCTCCCGCAAATCGCGGATCGTGAATTACATCCTTGTAGGCAGAGAAGGTTCCCCACCATTGATCTTTCTTATGAATCTCTTGGCCAATCATCGATAAAACGCGATTAGGGCCAGTGGTGAAACCAAGGCTGAAAGTAAAGGCGATAAGGACAGGAAGGCCTACAAAAAATAGAACCAAAAGCAACGGTGGCAGGGCCATTAAGAAGCCGACGACAGAAAGCCTCGGAGCTTTAGCAGCCCCGAGGCCCTCTGCTACAACATCTGTTTTAGTAGATGTCATCGACTCATCTTGTTAAGTGTCATTAGCTCTTTTGTTTACTTACCAGGAACAGCAAGTGCCCAAGCGCTCTTTAGATCATTGCCATTGGCACTGAAGTATGGAGCACGCAAGTTTGTAACATCAACAGTTGATAATCCTTGTGCGATCTTTGGATCCAACATAGATACAGGAATGACTGGCATTCCGTTCATTGTGCCGGCAACGATCAAGTTCTGACCGGCAGGTGAGAGAACCCAGTTAGCCAAAACTTGAGCTGCCTTGTAGTTCTTTGAGGTACGAGGAATTCCCAAGTATGCAGCTCCACCAGTGAAAGCAGGATTTGCAATTTGAGTTACCTTGATGTTGGCAGGCATCGTGCCATCCTTAATCGCGCTAGCAAACTGATCTGACCAAACAGTGCCCATGTCTACAAGACCAGTAGCAATATCCTTCAGAGTTTCAGCATTGTTGGCAGGATATGTTCCATTTTTGCCATATGTGTATGCATTCAAACCGCGGAGAGTTTCCAATCCTGTCTTCCACTTAGGCTGAAGATCCTTGTTGACACCCAGAACCAAAGTTTTGCGCTCTGCATTTGTCAAATATTTATCAATCACTGTTTGAACGAATGCAAAACCACTTCCGCCACCACTTGGTGTGTTGTATGTGAATTTACCAGGGTGAGCTTTAACCCAGACAAGAAGCTCATCTAGAGTTTTAGGTGGTGTCTTAACGTTTGTGCTGTTGTAAGCAAGTAGAACTGCGGATGCACGGTATGGGATTCCGCCCTTACCAATTGTAAGAACAGCACGTGAGACTGTGCTGAGGTTTGGAATAAGTGCCGTGGTGCCCTTAAATAGCAAACCGGCACTGCCGAGTTGCTGAACAAATCCACCGTCGATGAGATCTGCGCCCGCGTCTTTACGTGTAGCGAAAGCGGCAGTGATCTTGGCAGTCTCTTGTGCATCGTGAGTACCGTGAAGATCCAAAGTCACGTTGACGTCGTAGCCAGGATTGGCAAGCTTGAATGCAGGTACGAGAGTTTTCTCCCAAAGATCTTGAACGTTCGTATCTCCTGAGATGTAAACTTGAATAGCTGGAATCGCTGCCTGAGTTGTTGGAAGGCTTGCACCCAATGAAAGGGCAACCAATGCTGTTGCAACAAGAACGCTAGCGTATTTTTTCTTCAACACTTTTCTCCTCTTATTATAATTAGATTAGGAATGTCCACGACTTAACGTGAATGATAAGAATATATGTGCGCAAGGTTAATGGATTCCTAACAGCGCACGGACCTTAGGTAACATCGCTATAACTTTTTGTTGTAATCAAGGCTGTGCGGGTGCTAGCCAACCAGTTGCCATCATCCCTATAACCGGGCTCTAAAGGTCAACAATTCGGTGCCACCCACGTCGAACCCATCATCAGGGGCGACATGGAGGAATAATCCATCTGATTTGCACGTAAGTGCAAATGGGTTACGAGTCAGTACGTGACCAGCCTGGCTGAAAACCTGGATAGGGGTCTCATGGACGAGTCGATGGTCATTGAAATCAATGATTGCCATACCGCCTAACTCGTACCCCGCGGAGTCACTGGCTTGAGGCAGAACTGCGATTCCGCTACAGATCGCTTCTCCGTTTCCGACAAACTGAGCGTCCTGATAGTCGATGAAACTGCTTGGATTTTCCCAGCGATCCTCTTGGTGACCTTCTGCGCTCCAGGTATAGAACTGCCGCGAACCCCAATTTCCTCCGTAGATCTTCCCCATCTTTGAATCACTAATCGCCCAGCCAATGGAATCTTGGACACGAAACCGCTCGGTAACCTCAAGAGTGCTTGGATCAATACTTATCATCATGCTGTTGGCGCCCGGTCGGTACTCACCAACGGGAACCCACACGCTCGTGCCATCGAAATCGATTCCGCCCGGGTGATACATATCCCCGGATCCGACGAAAATATCTTCCACCAATTTCCCTGTTCGATCTATTACGAAGACGTGACCGACACCGCGGCCGGGAGTAGATCTCTGTGGGTCGAAGACATTTAGTGGTGGTTCTAAGACTTCAACTGATGAGAGAAAAATGTAATCTCCGACAAAAGCCAAGCCTTGTGGATGATGGGTCGGAAACGAAAGAGGAATTCGACCAACGAGCTCCCAATTGGTGTGTCGATTCTGCTGTGCCACAGCCTGAAGAAGGTCAGGGGTGTTCGCAAATGAGGATCCCTGCTCTGGATTGTTCATGCAAACTCCCGCTCAGTTGAATTCCTCTTATATTAATGGACACAATAACGAGAATTGCAAAATTTCTCACTCGCTGAAAGTCTTGCGAAATGAAGAAGCAAAGCAAACCTGGTTCTTGGCCATCCCCTTTGACTGCGACGATGTTGGCGCAATCAGGAAATGAGAATTTGTGGCCGCAGGTGATTGGTGATGATGTTTGGTGGGATGAAATGCGTCCATCAGAAGGTGGTCGTACCGTTATCGTAAGTCGCCTTCATGGGGACCTCATCCCTGCGCCTTGGAACGCCTCCACTCAAGTCCATGAATATGGTGGACTTAGTTGGTTAGGTGTCTTGCGTGATGGCAAGACGGTTTTGTATTTTGTGAATAAATCTGACCAGAAGATCTATGTGAGTGAAATTGGTTCCGAGCCTCAAGAATTCTCTCCCAAAACTCCCGATGACGAGATTCATCGATACGCGGAAATGATTTCTGTCGGGGATGAAATCTGGTGTGTGAGGGAAACGCATATCAAAGGGGTTGTCACACGGGCACTTGTCGCAGTTAGCGAAAATAGAGTTCGGGTTCTCAATGCTGATTCGCAGTTCTATTCCTATCCGCGTATTTCACATGATGGTTCACAGATTTCCTGGGTCTGCTGGGAACATCCGCAGATGCCATGGGATGGAACCCAGGTCAAGGTTGCCAACATTGTTGATGGGTCGTTCCAAGATATTCGCGTCGTTGCCGGAGGTCTTGACGAATCATGTCTTGGACCAGAATGGGGTAAAGACGGAATCCTCTATTACATAAGCGACATAAGTGGCTGGTGGAATTTGTGGAGCGTTGATCAACACGGAGTGAAGAAGCACATCGTTGCTGATCAATCCGAATGGGGTTACCCACTGTGGTTGGTCGGATTTAGATTTATCCAAGTTTTGGATGATGGCAAGATTCTTACTTCTCGTGGGCCTGTTGATTCTAGAAAAATCACAATCGTTGATCCTGAAAATGGAAAATGCGTGGATGTTGATTCACCATTAACGAATTTCGAGCCTTCAATAAGTGCGGGAAATGGAAAGGCTTACGCAATAGGAGCGAGTGCCACTGTCACCACAGAACTCATTGAAATAGACCTAAATACTTTAAATTCGACTACCGTTTTTGCAAGTAACTCACCTATTGAAGTGAGTTACCTACCAACTCCTCATGAGATTAAAGCGCTACGACCGGATGGTCGCGAGGTCTATGCAATTTTACATCCAGCAAATCATCCAGATTATGAACCATCGGAGAAAACACCGTTGATGGTTGTTGTTCATGGTGGCCCAACAGCCCACTCCCCTGCAACGTTGTCCATGAAATATTCTTACTTCACTACACGCGGTATATCCGTTGTCGATGTGAATTACGGCGGATCAACAGGATATGGGCGCCAATATCGGAATTTGTTACGTGGACAATGGGGAATCGTGGATCGCGAAGATGTCATTGCAGTCGTTGATTCACTAATAGCAACCGGCACGGTAGATGGAAAGAAAATCCTTATCAGAGGCGGATCTGCTGGTGGATTCACTGTTCTCAATGTCTTGGTAAATAGCGACCGATTTGCTGCAGGCGCCTCTTACTTCGGTGTTGCCGATTGCACCGCGTTAGCAGTGGATACGCATGATTTTGAGTCGCGTTACTTGGATTCCATGATTGGTAAGTACCCAGAGGATGCGGAACTATATAAAGATAGATCTCCTTTGACGCATGCAGATCGATTGAGTTCGCCACTCATCATTTTCCAAGGACTCGATGACAAAGTTGTCCCACCTGCGCAGTCAGAAGCGTTCCGCGATGTTTGTGTTTCCAAGGGAATCAAACACGAGTACCACGCATTTGAAGGCGAGGGTCATGGATTCCAGAAAGCGTCATCGATCATTACTTCATACGAATCAGAGATGAAGTTCTACGGCGAAGTTCTTGGCTTCGCTCCAGACCTTGGTTAGATTGCTTGAACTAATAAGAAAACATCGGCCAAAGCAACAATCATGAGCATTTTGAAAAGAATTCTCTGTGGGGCAAAAAGCGTTGAGATTCCAACGAGTATGCCGATAATCAGTATCGGATAATTTGCTTGTTCACTATGCAATACGAATGTGGCACCTACAAGTAGGACCGCGCAGGCAATTCGTGAAGCTCTGTCACCGATACGTGCAGGCAATCCTCTAAATCCACTAGCCCTATCCTCTGCCAGATCTTTAAGTCCGTTTGCAAAATGTGCCGCCATTCCAAGCAATGCTCCAGCCAGCAGCAACCATGTTGCCGGGATCCTGTCCTTGGAAATCACGATACATGCAGGCAAGAGTGCAAAAGCTAGTCCGTAAGGAAGTGGCGAGAGGAGTGTGTACTTAAAGTAGAAGTTGTACGAGACGCCACATCCCACTCCTAATAGATAAGCCAATCCCCCTTTTAGTCCCAAGGGTCCAAGAAGATTTACAGCAAGTGCAAGAGGAATGCTCGCCCTTAAAACTC
>CAIYRR010000005.1 GCA_903928745.1 uncultured Actinomycetes bacterium
AAACGTGACACTTTGCCTGCTCGTAAACACGGGAATATTCCTCTGTGATCACTTTTACCATCACTTCCGGCACACCCACTCTTGAAGAGCTAACAGCACTTGAATTAGCACTAGCAGAGCATGAGCGGCCAATCGAGGAAGCCGCAATCGTCAAGAGCAATTGGGGTAAACCGCAACTGCGCCAACCTTTGAATAGGAAACGTTAAATGCCAGAGATCATTTTGGCGTCGGCTTCTCCTTCACGGAAACGTTTACTTACCGCCGCAGGAATCGATGCTCGAGTAATAGTGAGCAACGTCGATGAAGAAGCGCCGATTTATGAAACTATGACGCCTAAAGAAATGGTTTTGGCGCTGGCAATTGTCAAAGCACATACCGTACGCGAGATCGTGACTTCACCGAGCATCATCATCGCTTGTGATTCAACATTTGAATTTGAAGGAGCATCGCTAGGAAAACCACTTTCACCTGAGGTAGCTACAAGCAGAGCAAAGATGCTTAGCGGAAAATCAGGTCTGCTACATACCGGCCATTGTGTAATCGACACTGATCGCGGAGTCGAGATCTCCGATATCGCTACTACCAAAGTAACTTTTGGCTTGATGAGTGATGAAGAAATTGCTGATTACGTAGCCTCTGGAGAGCCGCTGCATGTTGCAGGAGGTTTTACTCTTGATGGATTAAGTAGCGCCTTTATCGATTCCATCGAAGGCGAATACACAAATGTCATCGGTTTATCAGTTCCCCTTTTGCGCGCAATGTTTAACCAATTGGGTTATTCCTGGCCGCAACTAAAGAAAAGTCATACAGGAGCTGCCTCATGAAAAGCGTATTGATTGCAAACCGCGGGGAAATTGCAGTTCGCATCATCAGGGCCTGTAAGGACCATGGACTTAAAAGCATTGCTGTGTACTCCACCGAAGATCGCAATGCCATTCATTCTCAAATGGCCGATGCCGCATACGCGCTCGGTGGTACTACCGCAACGCAAACTTATTTGAACATTGAAAAGATTATTGAGGTTGCAAAAACTTCAGGCGCAGATGCCGTTCACCCAGGTTATGGATTTCTTTCTGAGAATGCCAACTTTGCACAGGCCGTTCTTGACGCTGGCTTGATTTGGATTGGCCCATCCCCTGAAGCAATTCGCTTGTTAGGCGACAAAGTTTCAGCCCGCAAGATTGCAGCCAAAGTTGGTGCCCCACTGGTTGCTGGAACTGCTGACCCTGTCGAAGGTTTTGAAGAAGTATTAACTTTTGCGAAAGAACATGGTTTGCCCGTCGCGATTAAAGCAGCGCACGGCGGTGGCGGTCGCGGTCTTAAAGTGGCACGCACAATGGAGGAAATTCCAGAATTCTTCGCATCGGCAGTGCGCGAAGCAATCGCCGGATTCGGTCGAGGTGAATGTTTCGTTGAGCGATATCTCGATCGTCCTCGCCATGTAGAGACCCAAGTGTTGGCCGACTCCCATGGAAATGTTGTTGTTGTGAGTACACGCGATTGTTCACTACAAAGGCGCCACCAGAAACTCGTTGAAGAGGCACCCGCACCATTTCTTACCGATGCGCAGAATGCAGAACTTTATCGATCTAGCAAAGCGATCATTAAAGAAGCTGGGTACGTCGGAGCCGGAACGTGCGAATTTCTTGTCGGCGTTGATGGCACCATTTCATTCCTAGAGGTAAATACTCGCTTGCAGGTCGAACACCCAGTCAGTGAAGAGGTAACAGGTTTAGACCTGGTCCGCGAGCAATTTAGAATCGCAATGGGTGAAGAACTCGGATACAACGATCCTGAAATCCGCGGGCACTCGATCGAATTTCGTATCAATGGTGAAGATCCTGGTCGTTCTTTCTTGCCAGCACCTGGTCGAATCACGCAATGGAGCGTTCCATCAGGACCAGGCGTACGAATTGACGCGGGATTTAAGAACGGTGACACGATCGGTGGAAATTTCGATTCGCTCCTTGCCAAGCTAATCGTCACAGGAAAGACGCGAGAGGAAGCAATCTCTCGAGCACGTCGTGCATTAGAAGAATTCGAAATCGGTGGATTAGCAACGGCACTGCCTTTCCATCGTGCCATTTTGGAAGACCCTGCATATACCGAAGATTTCAAGGTATATACGAGTTACATTGAAAATGAATTCATCAACGAGATTCCCAACTACGGTGCAACCAAGATCGAACTCCAAAGTTTGGCAGCGTCAGAACATCTCGTGGCTGAAGTCAATGGACATCGTTTCGATATTCGTTTGCATGCACCAGAACCACTCCACAAACGCCATCGCGCGAAAGCGGGAATGAGCGGCCTTATCGCTGGAGATGGACTCACCAGCCCGATGCAAGGCACAGTTGTAAAGATCGCTTTAGAAGAAGGCGACTCCGTACAAACTGGTGACTTAGTAATCGTTCTTGAAGCCATGAAAATGGAACAGGCGCTCTTGGCCCATAAATCGGGCATCATCGCAAACCTCACCGCGGTTATAGGAGAAAGCGTTGCAAACGGAGCCAAGCTCTGTGACATTATTGATGCATGAGTTCTTTTAATATCCAAGGCCTGTATGACGATCCACTTGCAACGGCTGATCTAGCCGCAGCAGATATCGCCCGTCGCACCGGAATCTCCCACCACGACATTGCCCTAGTTATGGGTTCGGGTTGGGTGAGTGCTGTTGATGCACTGGGTACTCCAACACATGAATTTGATGCACATGAAGTTCCAGGTTTCTTACCTCCTGCCGTAGAGGGGCATTCAGGAAAAATTCGCTCATATGCAATTAAAGGTGATCACGGCACTATCAATGCACTTGTTTTCTTGGGGCGCACTCATCTTTATGAAGGTAAAGGAATCGAACCCGTCGTGCATAGCGCGCGTACTGCAGTTAAAGCTGGATGCAAAGTTGTCATTCTCACGAACGCATGCGGTGGGATCAATAAGGAATATCGGGTTGGCCAACCTGTACTTATTCGCGACCATATTTCCATGACAGCGACGAGCCCTCTCATCGGTGCACATTTCGTTGACCTAACAGATCTCTATAGCAAGCGAATTCGCGCAATCGTGAAAGCTGAAGATTCCTCCTTGCAAGAAGGCGTTTACGTTCATTGGCGTGGACCTACCTATGAAACACCGGCAGAAATCCTCATGATGCGCACGATGGGCGCGGATCTCGTCGGTATGTCTACTGTCCCTGAAGCAATTGCAGCGCATGCGCTAGGCGCCGAAGTATTAGGTATTTCCCTAGTAACCAATGCAGCAGCTGGGGTTACGGGAGAGAAACTCAATCACGAAGAAGTCATTGCCGCAGGAAAAGCTGCCGCAGACCGAATGGGCGCACTTCTCAAAGGTGTTATCCCGAAACTACTCTAAGGCTATGGATTCACAACTACTGGCCGAAGTTGAAGCCTGGATTGCCGATGACCCGGATCCAGTGACAAGTGCGTTGCTCGCATCATGGGTTGAGACAAATAATGAAGAAGAACTTCGCAAGTGCTTTAGTGGATTCCTTCAATTTGGAACTGCAGGGCTTCGAGGACCAATAGGACCTGGACCATCTTGCATGAATCGCGCTGTGGTCGGACGCACTGCTGCAGGGCTTGCGAAATATATGAAAGATCGAGGGCTCACGAGCATCGTCATCGGGCGCGATGCCCGCCATGGCTCTGAAGACTTCACACGTGAGACTGCTGAAATCATGAGCGGTGCAGGTATGAAAGTTTTCGTTCTCCCACGACCATTGCCCACACCAGTGCTCGCATTCGCAATTACTGAACTTGGCGTCGATGTCGGCGTCATGGTGACAGCAAGCCACAACCCACCGCAAGACAATGGATACAAGGTTTACATAGGTCCAAGTGCCGACGGGATTAATTACCGCGCTTCACAAATCATCTCGCCCACCGACGGATTTATTTCACAAGAAATCGCAGCAATTACTTCCTTGAAGTCACAACCACGATGGAAGTCTTGGACTGATTTGGATGATGAAGTCGTTGAGAAATATATTCATCGCACAGCAAAATTGTGTAAAGAACCTGGCGATCTCAAAATCGTTTACACGGCAATGCATGGCGTCGGTACTCAGACTATTCAACGAGTCTTTCACTCAGCTGGTTTTGCCTCTCTCATCTTGGTGGATGCACAGGCCGAACCTGATCCAGATTTCCCAACTGTCGCATTCCCTAATCCAGAAGAACCTGGCGCTATAGATCTTGCCCTCGAAACCGCACGTGCATTCGGCGCAGATTTGGTTATTGCTAACGACCCAGATGCGGATCGATGCGCGGCTGCAGTCAATGACCCGATTACCGGTTGGCGCATGCTTCGTGGGGATGAACTCGGTGCATTGCTTGGTGAGTACATAGCCAGAAACACGACCAAGGGAATCCTCGCCAATTCAATCGTCTCTTCTTCGCTCCTTAAGAAGATTGCAGAACATTATTCGTTGGAATTCCATGAGACGCTTACTGGCTTTAAGTGGCTTGCGAAAATACCTGGTCTCACATTTGGTTACGAAGAAGCACTTGGCTATTGCGTTGATTCATCATCAGTCAACGATAAAGACGGAATTTCAGCAGCGCTGATGCTCGCTCAATTAGCAACGGAATTGGCAAAAGAGGATAAGACGCTTCTTGACTTACTCGATGAGATTTGGAAACGTCATGGATTCCATGGCACGGAGCAAATTTCTGTTCGAGTCAGCGACCTTTCACGGATTCCGGTTCTACTGGCTTCTCTACGATCAAACCCTCCGAAGGAAATTGCTGGGCGTCGCGTCAACATGATCGATGACCTCATGCAACCCAAAGACGGTTTGCCGCCAACCGATGGAATCCGCATCTGGTTAGATGGCGACATCAGAATCATCATTCGTCCAAGTGGTACTGAGGCAAAAGTGAAGTGTTATATCGAGGTCATTACTCACGGTGCAAATGCTCGTGATGATGCCTCCTCAACAATCAAGGGGTTAAAACCCCAGTTGTTGGCGATTCTCTCCGCATAGTTTCAGTATCCTTGATCTCATGAGCCAACAAATAGAAACTACATTTAAAGTTCAACTTGATAATCGAGATCGCCAAACGGCATTCTTTCGAGTGATTTTGGTTGCTCCGGTATTCGTATTTGCATCATCTTTCACTGTTGATTCTTGGGATAACCGTGGCAATACATCGACCTACGGACTACTAATACTCCCCGTTATCTTGGCGCTGCTTTTCCGTGGCGTATATCCAAGCTATGTACTTGCCTTTAATAAAGCGCTCTTTGCACTCGTAAATCGAGTATGCGCCTACATCTTCCTTTTAACCGATGAGTATCCATCCATCGAAGAAAGTGATGTTGTCACAATTACCTACCCAGAAATCGATGGCGGAAAGATCCTCAGCCGCGGATTGCCTCTAATCAAATGGGCGATGGCAATTCCTCTCTTTATTGTGGGAATTGTCTACTCTCTTTATGCCTTTGTACTTATTATCTTGGGCTGGTTTAGCATCTTGCTCAATGGTTCGCTGCCTCCATATAGCGCAGATGGAATCGTTCGAGTGAGCCAGTACTGGAACCGAATTTATGGCTATGCCGTCTTGCTCGTCACGGATGAATATCCTTCATTTAATCTCTAAGCAGGTGCAATAACAGCGGCGCCTTTCTCGTGCCGTAAGAATTGCAATGTATGTCCTGGGAGATCGCCGGCGAATCCTTGCGCCAAAGCGCGTTCGCCTTCACGATTGGCATCATCAATAATGACAACCGCCTTTGGCGATAGTTTGGCCAGCAACTCTAGACGTGCGGCAGAACGGGCATTTGGGTCTTGAGATCCAGGCGGGCCATCAATCAACAACATATCTATTTTCTTTAGGTCACTAAATGACTTCTTGGAATACCAGGTCAACTCTGAGTTGTAAGGCTCTAAAGGAGCAACGCGAACTTCAACACCTCTGACCGAATGGTGCTTCAGAAGTTCTCTCGTCGCTTGCGCAAACTCTTCTGAGTTATCAAAGCTAATGATTCGAGATCCGCGTGGAAGGGATTTAGCCATAACCAATGTGGAAAGACCTGAGCCCAGTTCAACAATTAATTTTGGTTTATAAATGCGGATTTTCTCTACCAAAGTAAGCAAAATATCCGGCGAGGCAGCCCAACTACGCGTTAAAGGTATTGGCTGAGTTAATTTGAGCAATGAAATAAGTTGGGCATAACTTTCTGATTGACGATAAATGTCATTACTGAGCGAACTGGAATTCTTAAACCCGGCCTGGGTATCTTTCTTCAACTGCCCTAGTTCTTTCTTTGTCGCATTTAATTTACGACCAATGTTTCTCACAGTTCGCGCGACATAAAGGACCAAAACAAGTACGACCAGCAATAAGACGACAACCAAGAAGGAAACCATGATGAAATCTATCATGCGAGTTTTACACTACTGGTAAGTCTCGTCAAAACACCTTACGGACTACAAGATGGTTAACTTAATCCATGAGAAAAACCTCGACCGTTCTCCTAACGGTGGCCTTGGCTCTAAGTACTACTTCGGCGACAGCAATGGGGTCCGGAGATAAATTCGCCGATGCCCAAACTGGCCTCACTTACGCGGTGTACAAACCCTCGCAAACGTTGGGGCTCAAGCTCGCTAAATTTCAACTAATCGTTTGTGCACCAGGTAAAGAACAGTGGATTTATGCCAAATACGGAACCGGCAAGAAGTACCTTGAAATAATGGAGACGATGGCAGGGGTGAAATGTTCTGACCCTGGACTCTCTAAGACGCTCTCTCCCGTCTCCATCCAAGGATCTAAGGCGAGTGTTCATGTCTATTGCGATCCGGCAGAACCCGCGGCATTCAAGAAGTGCTCCTTCGCCGACATTGCCAAGGTAGGGGGTTACTTAATGTTTTCTACGAAGGCAACAAAGAATCTAAAAGGCACGGAGATTCAAGTGCAAGGAGTTGGCGGCATTACGTATGCGCAATTGCTTTCAGTAACAAAGAGTTTGAAAACTTAACTACCCGGCTGATGCTAGGAGACATTACAATCTGACTCTTATGCCAAAGACAAGTGAACCAGTTGTAGCCGTTGTCGGTAGTTCGATGATGGATATGACGTGTTACGCAGAAGTTTTGCCAACTGCTGGAGAAACGCTCATTGGAAATCTATTCACAACGGGATTTGGCGGAAAGGGCGCAAATCAAGCAGTGATGGCAGCACGCTCTGGGGCCAAAGTCTTCATGATCGGCAAAGTTGGCGATGACGTTTTTGGAAAACAAATTCTTGATAACTTTACAAACCAAAATGTTGATTCAAGTTTTGTAGGAATTTCAGAACTTGCCACGGGAGTTGCACATATCTGGGTAGATGGCGCTGGTGAAAATCGGATTGTTATTGTTCCGGGAGCAAATCATGATATTGACGTTGATGTCGCTGTTAATGCGATCAATTCCATTTCTGATTTGCAAATTGTTATTGGGCAATGCGAGATCAAACAGGAAGTCACCCTTGCTGCTTTCCAAGCCGCCAAATCTCGCGGCTGTACGACCATTCTGAATCCAGCGCCCTACCAACCTTTATCTGAAGAACTGCTAGCGGTCACTGATTGGCTTATCCCTAATGAAACGGAATTTTCTCAAATCCACCCCGATCACAAGCACCCTTCTGACGATGAAATTATTTCGTCACTCAGACCTGGCCAATCCATCATTGTCACTCTTGGATCGAAAGGCGCCGCAATGGTGGATTCCGATGGAAATATTTATCGAGCCACCTCTCCAGCAGTTATTGCTATCGATTCGACGGGGGCAGGTGATTGTTTTATCGGGACTTTTGCTGCCGGAATATCATCAGGTATGGAGCCAAACCAAGCTCTGAATCTGAGCTGTCAATGCGCCGCAATTAGTGTGACACGCAAAGGCGCGCAATCAAGTTATCCCTAAATAACTGAAACAGCGGAAATTTTCACAGGAAATATCCGCTAGAGGATGTAAAACTCGTGCACAAAGGGGAAACCCTCACTTTTGTGAGTAGCGAAAGCCTCAAGTACAACAAGAGAGTTTTCCAGAAAAGTTACCTCAAATTAATAATTCTCGACGGAGTCCTCGAATCGATTTAACAGCGCCTGATATAGGCTCGCCCGTAACTTAACTTCCCTTTCCCCGGAAGAGAGCGATATAGAAATTCACCTGTTTCATGGCAAGATTAAGTTCTACCCCGGTGTTTTAAAAGTGCATTACGGTCAATTAAATTAATTGATCCCTCGAGAGGAGAAAGATGTTAAAGCGCATTACAGCAGCTGCTGCAGCAGTTGCCCTTGTAACACTTGGCTTCAGTGCGCCTGCGCAAGCAGCGACAAAGCCAGATTGCAGCAAGGCAAAGTTTAAGATCGGCGTCGTAACAGACCTAGGAAAAGTTGATGACAAGTCATTCAACCAATCCGCATGGGATGGCGCAAAAGCTGGCGCCAAGAAGATTTCTGGCGGCTGTGCAACTTACATCGAAACAACAGATTCCAAGGATTACGCAAAGAACATGGCACTTTTTGCTGATGCCAAGTACAACACAATCGTAACTGTTGGATTCTTGATGGCCGATGCAACAGCAATTGCTGCTGCTAAGTACCCAAAGATTAAGTTCATTGGTGTTGACCAGAACAACAGCACAACAAACGAAAACTTGACTGGTTTGATCTTCGACGAAGATAAGTCAGGCTTCCTTGCTGGTTACCTTGCTGGTTACCTCACCAAGTCAAACAAGATTGGTGGCGTTCTAGCCGCTAAAGAAGTACCACCTGTTTACCGTTACGGTCAGGGATACATCAATGGCGTTGCATACGCTGCTAAAGAGCAGAAGAAGACCATCAAGACAGTTGTTGTTTACCACGAAGTGGGAGCAACAATGTTCTCTGATCCAGCATGGGGCGCAACAACTGCAGGACAGCTCCTTAGCCAGGGTTACGACGTAATCTTCGGCGCTGGTGGAGGTACCGGAAACGGTGCACTTGCAAAGGTCGCAAAGAAGAAGGGTGCATTCTGCATCGGCGTTGATACCGATCAGTGGTTCACTGTTCCAGAAGCACAACCTTGCCTAGTAACTTCAGCAATGAAGTCACTTTCAGAAGGTGTTTCTGACCTTGTCAACCTAGCTTCAGTTGGTTACTCAACAGGTGGCGAGTACAAGGGTGATGCAGCAATTGCTCCATACCATGCACTTGCATCCCGCGTTCCAGCTGCAGTTCAAGCAAAAGTTAAGGCGCTTACTCCTAAGGTTCTTGATGGAACCATTAAGACTGGCGTTTGATAAGTAAGTAGTTTCAAAAATCTAATAAAGAATAAGAGTGAAGGTGCCAAAAGGCGCCTTCACTCTTATTCTTTTAACTACTAGAGTGGATGCTTGTGACCCAGACCAAAAAGAAGAGTTTCGATGTAGGCAATTGGTTAATCCCAATGATCGCCGTGCTCATCGCGATGACAATCGCCGGGATTATGATGAAGATTCAAGGTGCCGATCCATTCAGCGCTTACAAAACTCTCTTTACAACATCATTTGGTTCCGTTAAAGGATTCTCAGCCACTTTAGGCAAGGCAACACCACTGGTCATCTCAGGTCTGGCAGTAACAATTGGTTTGCGTGCTGGCCTATTCAATATTGGTGCTCAAGGTCAACTTATTTCAGGAGCGCTAGGAACTGCATGGGCTGGTTACACATTCACGGGGTTACCTGCGATTATTCATTTACCAATTGCAATCTTGTTCGGAGTCTTTTTTGGAGCATTTGTAGGATCTATCGCCGGTGCACTCAAGGCTTACCGCGGAGTTCATGAAGTAATTACCACCATCATGCTCAACTCAATCATCATGGGGTTATCTGACTACCTCGTTGTTTATCACTTCCGCGAGCCGGGGCAGTTGCTTACCCGTACCTCTGAAATTCAGAAAAGTGCTCGCCTCCCGATTCTTTTTGGATTACCTTTTGGTTTCTTTATAGCCATCGCCCTGGCGATCTTGGCATGGTGGGTCATGGCAAATACAACAAGTGGATTCCGATTCGAAACTGTCGGAAGAAACAAATTTGCAGCGTGGTACGCCGGTATTTCAGTTAAACGTACCTTGGTTACCGCCATGATGATTTCGGGTGGAATCGCTGGATTGGGTGGAGCGATTGAAACTCTTGGTGTTACCTACCGATTCGAACCCGCATTTAATGCTGGCCTTGGCTTTGACGGCATAACAATTGCCCTTCTGGGCCGAGCACATCCTTTAGGAATCATTCCTGGGGCAATCTTGATTGGCGGCATGCGTGCGGGTGCTTCAAATATGCAATTTGTCGCAGGCGTGGCAACTGAACTTGTTGACCTTCTTATGGCGCTCATCTTGTTCTTTGTCACCGCGCCATTAGTCACTCGATTCTTTAAGAACTCAGGATCCAAAGCCGTGACAGGAGGTTGGGGAAATTGAAAGAATTCCTGACTAAACGCAATAGTTTTATAGGAATCATTGTCCTTGCTACTGCATTCCTTTATTCAAAAGATGGCTCCATCACTACATCGGTCGTCTCGACAGCGACAGCTTTCGCCCTGCCATTGGCCCTTGCCGCAATGGTTGGAATCATGTGCGAACGCACTGGAATCGTAAATATCGGAATCGAAGGAACTCTTCTCACATCTGCTTTCGCCGCGTTCTTTGTTTCGTCACTGACCAGCAATATTCTTCTAGGTTTTGCGGCATCAGTGGCGGTTGGTTCACTCCTAGGACTTCTGCTTGCAGTCATGTCGGTCTCTTGGAAAATGGATCAAATCATCGCCGGAACGATTATCAATATCTTGGCAACTGGGCTTACTTCTTTTCTATATGTCCAAGGTCGAACAATCCCATCGACCTTCCCTGAATACGACATTCCAAAATTAAAAGATATTCCTTTCTTTGGTCCAGTGCTTTTCATGCACGGACCACTTTTTTACTTTGGCATTTTTGTCATTCTCTCCCTTTATGTAGCTCTCTTTAAAACCACTTGGGGACTTCGCTCTCGCGCAGTTGGAGAGCACCCAAGTTCAGCCGATACTGCCGGTGTATCTGTTGCTCGACTTCGCTACATCAATGTTGCGATTGCAGGAGCAATTGGCGGATTAGCTGGCGCATTCCTAAGCCTTGAACTTGTCGGTTCCTTTGAGCGCGGCTTCACCGCTGGTAAAGGTTTTACTGCCTTGGCTTTGATGATTTTCGGACGTTGGAATCCATTGGGTGCATTGGCCGCCGCCATGTTCTTTGGTATGACCCAGGCATATGCAAACCAATTGATGATTGACCAGGTAGTCCAGATTCCAACTCAATTTATTACGATTTTGCCGTACATACTGACAATCATCGTTCTTGCAATCTCCGCTGGAAAAGTTCGTGCACCTGCCGCCGAAGGCCAACCTTATGAGAAGGAGAATGCTTAAATGTCTGATCTCCTTGAAATCACTGGCCTTACGAAACAATTCCCTGGCGTTCTTGCCAATGACAATATTTCTCTCTCTGTTAAGTCAGGTGAGGTAGTAGCACTTCTGGGTGAAAATGGTGCGGGTAAATCTACTCTCGTGAAAACAGTATTTGGTTTGATTAAGCCCGACAAAGGCGAAATCAAAATCATGGGTAAAGTCATGGAGCCTGGCGATACAGCTGGCGTAATTGCAGCTGGCGTAGGAATGGTTCATCAGCATTTCCAACTAGTACCCGTGATGAGCGTTACTGAAAATATTATTTTAGGAGACGAACCACGTAAAGCATTCTTCATCGATAGAAAGAGTGCGCGCCAACAAGTTATCGCACTCTCGGAGAAGTACGGCCTAGAAGTAGATCCAGATGCCATCATCGAAGATCTCCCAGTTGGAATGCAACAACGAGTTGAAATTCTCAAGGCGCTTCGCAAAGATGTAAATCTTTTGATTCTTGATGAACCCACTGCCGTTCTCACTCCATTGGAAATCGATGAACTCTTGGTGGTGATACGAAACCTTGCTAAGTCCGGCGTCGGTGTTGTTCTTATCACTCACAAACTTCATGAAGTTATGGCAGTTGCAGACCGTGTTCTCGTGCTTCGCGGCGGAAAAGCTATTGGATTTACTTCCCCGAAAGAGACCGACGAGGCAGGGCTCGCTCAAATGATGGTTGGCCGAAGCGTCGTGCTTCGAGTGGATAAGACTCCAGCTAATCCTGGCAAACCCGCACTCGAAGTTAAGGGCCTGCAAGTTCTGGATGATCGCAAACTGCTTTCTGTTAAAGGCGTTGATCTTGTAGTGCACAAAGGTGAAATCCTTGGCGTGGCTGGCGTTGAAGGAAATGGCCAACGCGAAATGGTCGAAGCCATTTGCGGAATGCGTCATCGATTAGCTGGCCAAGTGCTTGTCGATGGTGTGGCCACCAAAGATATGCATCCACACGCAGTTCATGCCTCGGGTGTCTCTCATATTCCAGAAGATCGTGAAAAACATGGTCTGGTTGCAAGTTATTCCATAGCCGATAACTTGGTTCTTAATCAATTTGATCGCGAACCTTTTGCCAAGGGCTGGGTACGTAATATTTCTCAAGTAAATAAGAATGCTGATGCAGTGGTCGAACAATTTGATATCCGAACTCCTTCTGCCCAAAATCTTGCCAGTTCACTCTCGGGCGGTAATAAGCAGAAAGTCGTTGTCGCTCGCGAACTCAGTGAAGATCTCAAAGTTCTCGTCGCAGCGCAGCCAACTCGTGGCGTAGATGTTGGGTCAATTGAGTTCATTCACAACCAGTTAATTGCGGCGCGCGATAGAGGCGCAGCGGTCCTACTCGTTTCGGCCGAGCTCGATGAAGTCCTCTCGCTCTCCGATCGGATTGCGGTCATGTCTGGTGGAAAAATCGTTGCCATCGTGGATTCCAAGGATGCTGATCGCAATTACATCGGGCGTCTCATGGCTGGAATGAAAGCCTAAATTCCATGAAGATCGGAATCATCGCCGGAACCGGCTTCTACAACTTGCCTGCATTAGCAAGATCAACTCCTACCCCTGTAGATACCCAATATGGGCAAGCCCTTATTACTCAAGGTAAATGGCACGGAGCAGAAATTGTTTTCCTCACCCGCCACGGAGTCGATCACAGCGTGCCTCCCAGCAAAGTCAATTACAGGGCAAACATCACCGCTCTAAAAAATTCAGGGGTGGAATTCGTTATTGCAGTAAATGTTGTCGGTGGAATTGACCCAAAACTTGGAGCAGGTTCTCTTCAACTTCTCGATGATTTCGTTGACTTCACATCTGGTCGCGAGCACACATTCTTTGATGGTATCCAACCCGGTGGCGTTCAACATATTGATATGTCGGATCTTTACGATGAGCAAGTTAAATCCGCAATGTCTAAATCTGCAGAAGCTGCGGGCATCGAATTGTCGACGGGCGGAATATATGCTGGTTTTAACGGCCCCCGTTTTGAAACACCTGCCGAAATCCGTCTCGCTGCACTTGCCGGGGCGACTGTTGTTGGAATGACTGGATGTCCTGAAGTTTCCCTCGCAAAGGAAGCAGCACTGCGATATGCGGCCATCGCTCTGGTAGTGAATCCTGCTGCCGGTGTGGGAACAACTCCGATAACTATGGATGAAATTAACGCAGCACTTAAAGCTGCCAGCGAGAAGGTAATCACGATTATTGACGGTGCGATAAAGTCTCTTTCATGAGCACGCATGTTGATCTCTTAATCACAAACGCTAAATACCTGGTCACGGTTAACAAGACCAATGAGATTTTTCAGAATTACTCAATTGCGATTACAGATGGAAAGATTTCGCATGTTGGTCCAGCTAAGGAGTTAAGCACTCTTGTTGCAACCAATACATTCGATGCCACCCATCATTTAATCTCGCCAGGTTTGATTAATTCTCACACCCACTTAGCAATGTCGCTTCTTCGTGGATGGGCAGAAGGAGTGAACCTGCAAGGTTTTCTCGAGCGCGTATGGGCAGCAGAGGGCGCAATCATGGATGCCCCAACATGCGAACTTGGAACTGAACTTGGAGCACTAGAAGCGCTGTTAAGTGGCACGACAACTACTTTAGATATGTACTTGAATCCTGAAGCGACACACAAAGGTGCCGTGCGGGTGGGACTTCGACATATTTGTGGGCCCATCTTTTTTGATTTCCCTGGACTCGATGGTCTTGAATGGAAAGATCGAATGGAGCGTGCACGTGAATGGCCAAATGTCCTAAGAAATATAGGCGGGCCTTTCATTCCCACATATTTCATGCCACACAGTACATATACCGATTCGCCTGAACATTTATCAGAAGTCGCAGAAATTGCAGCAGAGTTCAACGCCAACATTCACTTGCACGTATCAGAAACACAAGCGGAAAATGATGACGTTATGAATAGATATGGCAAGACACCCACTGAAGTGTGTCGTGACACCGGAATCCTGAAGCGACACACCCTTTACGGACACGGCGTTCATCTCTCAGATTCAGATATGGAAATTTTGGCAAAATCACATGGAGCGGTCGCGCACTGCCCGGGAAGTAATCTCAAACTCGGAAGCGGAGTAGCTCAGTTCAACAAGATGGTGGCATCGGGAGTCAAAGTTGGACTTGGTACCGATGGGTGTTCTTCCAGTAACGACTTGGATATGTTCTCCGTTATTCGACTTGCTGCCCATCTCGTCGCGCATACTGGAACGCCTGCCGATGTTGATCTTCTCCAAATTATTCGCGCTGCAACTGCTGATGGTGCCGAAGCCGTTGGACTCGGTGATCGAATTGGAAGTATCGAAGTTGGCAAAGAGGCCGACCTCATCGCCATCGATTTGCTCCAACCACATCTCACTCCTGTTCATAATGTATTGGCGCTATTAGTCTTTGCTGCTGGTCGTGGCGATGTCACTGATGTGTGGGTTGCCGGTGAACACGTGGTTTCACATCGAACCAGCACGAAGATCGATGCCAAGGATCTTATTAACCGAGTAAATGCGCGCATAGCGGTATTGGCAGATATTTAAATACATGAATTCGCTATCCGCATCTCAGGTATGCCAGGCACTTGGCCTTCACCCTCTTGAAGGCGAAGGCGGGATGTGGGCACCTATCAACCGCAACGAAAACGGAAACAGCATCTACTTCCTTATGGAGAGCCCGGACTTTTCAGCATGGCATGTACTTGAAGAAGCCGAAACCTGGGTTCACATAGCTGGCGCACCAGTGGCTCTGCACACGATCGATCAAAACCTTGAAATTCACACCCTTTCGCGTGAGGTTTCGAATATAAATCTTTCATTCACCGTCCAACCTGGAGTCTGGATGGGCGCGCAAAGTTTAGGAGACTGGTCACTTGTGGCTTGCTTTGTTACACCCGCATTTACGCAAATGAAATTGGCTGATCGCGCTCAAGTGGATATCTGGGTTGATAAATATGGCCCTGATGTTGCAAGGTTGATACATGGCTAGTGAATTTGCAGGAAAAGTCGTCCTTATTACTGGCGCTAGTGGAACTATCGGGTCCCAAATCTGTCAACACTTTCTCGAGTTAGGCGCCACTGTCTGCGCTCAAGCCAACACCAGTCCTATTGCCTCTCAACAAAATCTTCACATTCTCAATCTTGATTTCTCACAATCAAATGCTGCGCAATCCATCATGGAAAATGCGCTAAGCGTTTCTGGAAAAATCGATTACCTCATCAACAATGCTGCAAACCAAGAGGTCTTCCCTTTAAGTGACGCGACCGCAGAAAATGTAGAGAAGGTATTGCGAATAAATGTTTCTATTCCAGCTCAACTTATCGCTCTGGCATCCAAAGCCGGTGTGAAGGTTTGTCTCAACATCTCAAGCATTGAGGCCAACAGCGCTCGCCCCGGGCATGCAATCTACGGTGCGAGTAAGGCGGCGCTAGATTCACTCACTCGTTCTGCTGGTTTAGAACTCGCGCCAATGCGGACACTTGGATTACGACTTGGCCTCGTTGGAAAACCAGGGATTGATGAAGCATGGCCCGAAGGTGTGAATGCATGGAAGGCCGCATCTCCGCTGGCACGGTATGCCCAAGCCACAGAAGTGTGTGGAGTTGTTGAGTTCTTGTTGTCCTCCAAGAATGCATGGGCAACCGGTTCTACCTATGATTTTGACGGCGGCATCGCTACAAAAGCCAACTGGTAAGATTTAGTCCTCATGAATTACTCCGCAATCATTGATGGATCAGAGGCATCTCTCAAGAATTTCTTGCGGACTCTGCCTGGCGTTGATCAAGTAGGAGCCGAATCTCGGGCCGCGATGCTAGCAACGCGAAGCATTAAAAATGCCACCAAGAGCTACGCAATTGATCTCGCTATTTCGATGGTCGACTTAACAACTTTAGAAGGCGCTGATACTCCTGGAAAAGTGCGAGCCTTATGCTCGAAAGCTATGCGACCGGATCCGACTGACCCAACAGTCCCGCATGTTGGTGCCATCTGCGTCTATAACGACATGGTTTCCGTTGCCCGCCAACATCTGGATTTAATCGGTGGTCACGATATTCCTGTCGCGGCGGTAACTACTGCTTTTCCTTCTGGGCGTGCATCCATGCCTGTCAAAATTCAAGATACTCAGGATGCAATCACTGCCGGTGCAACTGAGATCGACATGGTCATTGACCGTGGTGCATTCCTCTCCGGGCAATATGGACAGGTTTTTGAGGAAATAAAGATCATCAAAGAGGTTTGTGGAGAAAAAGCTCATCTCAAAGTCATTCTAGAAACAGGTGAACTCGTCACCTATGACAATGTGCGTAAAGCTTCCTACCTAGCAATGCTTGCAGGCGCAGATTTCATTAAAACTTCCACTGGAAAAGTTTCTCCCGCCGCCACTCCCCCAGTTGTTTTGGTGATGCTAGAGGCGGTCCGCGATTTCTATTCCATGACGAATGTGAAAATCGGTGTTAAGGCCGCTGGCGGTATTCGCACGACAAAAGATGCAATCAAACAACTTGTGCTTGTGAATGAAACCGCGGGTCCAGATTGGTTAAACCCGGGACTTTTTCGCATTGGAGCAAGTGCTTTGCTAAATGATTTATTAATGCAACGCATGAAGATGCGTGATGGAAGATACGCTAGCCCTAACTACGTAACAATCGACTGAAAAAGAGCCCAATAACCATGAGTAATTTCGAATACGCACCAGCGCCAGAGTCGCGGGCAGTTGTGTCGATCGACCCCGCCTATGGACTCTTTATTAACGGAAAGTTTCTCCCAGGAAAGAGCCACTTCCCGACAATTAACCCCGCCACTGGTGAGAAACTCAGCAAGATTACTCAATCCACTACTGCGGATGTAAACAAAGCTGTCGCTGCTGCTCGCGGAGCTTATGTAAAAACTTGGTCAAAAATGCCTCCAGCAGAGCGTGCAAAGTATCTCTACAGGATCGCAAGAATTCTTCAAGAACGTGCACGTGAATTTGCCGTTTTGGAAACTCTCGATAATGGCAAGCCCATCCGCGAATCTCGCGACGTTGACGTCCCGCTCGTTGCCGCTCACTTTTTCTATCATGCAGGATGGGCCGATAAATTGCAGTATGCAGGTTTTGGTGAAGCGCCAAAAGCACATGGCGTGGTTGGCGCAATCATCCCCTGGAATTTTCCTTTGCTTATGTTGGCGTGGAAGGTCGCCCCTGCATTAGCCACTGGAAACACGGTTGTTCTCAAACCCGCAGAAACCACTTCACTGACTGCTCTACTTTTTGCGCAAGTCTGTCAGCAAGCCGAACTCCCTGCCGGCGTGGTCAATATCGTTACTGGTGATGGCAAAGTCGGGGCAGCTCTTGTTAATCACCCAGGTGTGGACAAGATTGCATTCACTGGATCCACTGATGTCGGAAAAATCATTGCGCGTTCGGTTGCACATTCAGGCAAAAGCGTCACTCTCGAATTAGGCGGCAAAGGTGCAAACATCGTCTTTGAAGATGCAGCGATTGATGAGGCAGTAGAAGGAATCGTCAACGGTATTTTCTTCAATCAAGGACATGTCTGCTGCGCCGGATCCCGATTGCTCCTGCAAGAAGGAATTCATGATGAAGTACTTGAGAAATTAAAACGGCGAATGAGCCAACTGCGGTTGGGCGATCCTATGGATAAGAACACTGATATCGGAGCCATTAATTCTGCCGAACAACTAGCAAAAATAACTTCCCTCGCACAGGTCGGAGTCAGCGAGGGTGGCGAGAGTTGGAGCCCTGATTGTGCACTTCCCGTCAATGGATTCTGGTTTAAACCCACAATCTTTACTGGCGTTACTCAAGCCCACCGCATTGCGCGAGAGGAAATATTCGGCCCTGTGCTTTCGGTACTCACTTTCCGCACCCCGCAAGAGGCGATGGAGAAAGCCAATAACACCCCCTTTGGTCTCTCCGCAGGAATCTGGTCAGAGAAAGGATCTCGCGTTCTCTGGGCAAGTAAACACTTGCAAGCTGGTGTGATCTGGGCAAATACATTTAATAAATTTGATCCGACAAGTCCATTTGGCGGTTACAAAGAATCTGGTTGGGGACGCGAAGGCGGTCGTCACGGTTTAGGTGCCTACCTCAAAGGAGGCGATCATGAGTAATCGCATTGATGTTCGAAAGACTTACAAACTTTTTATCAATGGCCAGTTCCCGCGTTCAGAGTCAGGGCGCGTGTATGAGATCAAATCAGGTAAAGATTTTGTAGCGAATCCATCGCAAGCATCACGCAAGGATATGCGCGATGCCGTTACGGCAGCACGTGCTGCCCAACCGGGTTGGGCTAATGCAACTGCGTACAACCGCGGACAGATTCTTTACCGAATTGCTGAAATGCTCGAAGGACGGACTTCTCAATTTGTAGAGGAGATTTCACTTCTCGAGAAAGTCACAAGCATTCAGGCGAAAGCCCAAGTGAAACAATCTATCGATCAATGGGTTTGGTATGCCGGCTGGGCTGACAAGATTGCTACAGCTTTCGGGTCGACCAATCCTGTTGCTGGCCCGTATTACAACTTCACGATCCCAGAACCCATGGGAGTTGTTGGAATTCTTGCACCAGAGAAACCATCTCTCCTTGGATTGGTAAATTGCTTAGCCCCCGTTTTGGTATCAGGAAATACTGCCGTCCTAGTTGCTAGCCAGAGTGCGCCACTCACCGCAATAACTTTTGCAGAAGTTTTAGCAACGAGTGATTTGCCTGCCGGAGTTTGTAACATTTTGACTGGTATCAAGGATGAAATTGCACCGTGGATGGCATCCCACATGGATATCAATGCGATGGATATTTCGGGGGCAGCTAAAAAAACTCAGCCTGCCCTACGCGAAGCAGGAGCCGATAATCTCAAGCGAATCTTCTCATTTAGTGACAAAGCAAAAACGCAACGAATGACTTCTTTCCTAGAGGCCAAAACGATTTGGCATACAATCGGAATTTAGTTATTCAGCAGAAATTGCTGCGTAGCCTGGCTTCACTAGTTCCTCAATCAACGCCAAACGCTCTTCAAAGGGAATAAAAGCGCTCTTGAGCGCATTTACCGTAACTCGTTGAAGGTCCAGGAAAGTCCAGTCAAATGCTTTCACTAACTCCTCCATCTCGTGTGTCATTGAAGTCTGACTCATGAGGCGGTTATCTGTATTTACCGTGACACGGAATCTTAATTGTGCGAGTCTGCCAATCGGGTGTTCTTTTATCGTTTTTGCAGCACCTGTCTGCAGATTTGATGTTGGGCACATTTCAAGTGGGACACGACGATCACGAATATAGGAAGCAAGATTTCCAAGTTTTGCGTGACCATCTATTTCTTGAATGTCATCGGTGATTCTAACTCCGTGACCTAGTCGTTCGGCGCCACATAATTGAATTGCCTCCCAAATAGATGGCAACCCATAGGCCTCGCCTGCGTGAATAGTGAAATGCGCATTCTCGCGTCGTAAGTATTCGAAAGTTTCCAACTGATCACTGGGTGGGAAACCATCTTCTGGTCCTGCGATATCAAAACCAACCACACCGCGATCGCGATATTTAACAACAAGTTCGGCAACATCTTGTGAAAGTTTGTTCTGGCGCATTCCACATAACAAAGAAGTCACACGAATAGGAAAACCTTCTGCGCGAGCCTCTTCTTCTCCAAGGCGATAACCTTCAAGGGTTGCTTCCACAACTTGGGACATTGTCAGTCCATTGCGGGTAAATAACTCAGGGGCTCCCCGTACTTCTGCATATACGACGCCATCACGTGCAAGATCTAACGCGCATTCTCGAGCTACTCGAACAATGTCCTCGCGACGTTGCATAACGGCAATCGTGTGTTCGAAAGTTTCCAAATATCTGACCAGAGAACCTGAGTCACAAGCGTCCCCAAACCATTTCCCGAGTTTGCTTGCATCTGTCGTAGGGAGTGCGTCATAACCAATTTCTTGCGCGATATCGATAATCGTTTGAGGACGCAGACCACCATCGAGATGATCATGCAAGAGCGCTTTCGGTAGGCGCTTAATCTGTTCTCTCGTAGGGCGTTTGAGCAAATCGGTCATGGTTCAATCCGTTCGATAACTAGGGGAAGACGGTCCACAACTCCATCTTTAACAATTGTGACTGCGCCATCGAGTGATTCCAGTGCCCGTTCAAATCGTGCACCCTCATCAGTATGCAATGTGAAAAGTAAATCTCCTTCTTTCACCAGGGCACCTGGTTTAGCGTGAATTTCAATTCCCGCACCTGCCTGCACTTTCTCGCCCAAGCGAGAGCGACCAGCACCCAATCTCCAGGATGCGACGCCAACTTTGAGCGCATGCATAGAAGTCATGGTTCCGCTTTTATCAGCACGAACTTGATGGCTCTCTTTAGCCGTTGGCAAAGGAGCATCAGGATTTCCACCTTGGGCGATGATCATTTGGCGCCAGTGATCCATGGCGCTGCCATCTTTGAGTGCATCAGCAGGATCTTTTCCATGCAAATCCGCGGCCGATAGCATTTCGCGTGCAAGCAGAATCGTTAATTCACGAACATCATCGGGTCCCCCACCTGCCAAAACTTCAACAGATTCGCGAACTTCGAGCGCATTGCCCACAGTTAATCCAAGTGGCACATCCATCGCCGTAACAAGAGCGCGAGTTTTTACACCTGCATCAGTGCCTAATGCAACCATGGTCCGCGCCAACTCACTCGCGCGAGCGGGATCGCTCATGAAAGCGCCATTCCCGGTTTTCACATCCAAAATTAGAACAGAAGTTCCTTCGGCGATCTTCTTGCTCATGATGGAAGAGGCGATGAGTGGGATTGCCTCTACGGTCGCTGTGACATCGCGCAATGCATATAACTTCTTATCTGCAGGAGCTAGTCCCGGGGTTGTCGCACAGATAACTGCGCCACAACTTTTTAGAACCTGAAGCATTTCTTCATTACTTAATTCTGCGCGCCACCCAGGAATAGATTCCAACTTATCTAAAGTTCCACCGGTATGACCTAGTCCGCGACCAGATAATTGAGGGACGGCCCCTCCGCAAGCTGCAACAAGAGGCGCGAGGGGAAGAGTGATTTTATCTCCAACTCCACCTGTTGAATGCTTGTCTGCAGTCGGACGATCTAGTGCAGACCAATTCATTCGTTCGCCGCTGTTGATCATCGCATTTGTCCAACGTGAGATTTCGCGAGAATTCATTCCGTTGAGGAGAATCGCCATCAATAGCGCGGACATTTGCTCATCAGCCACGGCACCACGTGTGTATGCAGAAACAATCCAATCAATCATCTCGTTGGATAGTTCGTTGCGATCTCGTTTTGCTGCTATCACTTCTACTGCTGCAAATGGCTCAATCAAGGCGACGCTCAATTTCTTCGGGCCCAAAGGCCCAAGGTAGTAATTCTGACAAAGTCTTGATTCCAGAATCAGTCATGATCTGCAACCCTGACCCTCCATGTTCTTGCAAAAGTTGGCGACACCTTCCACAGGGCATCAAGTAATCCCCCGAAATATCAACACAGGCAAAGGCCACTAAGCGACCTCCACCAGTGGCTATCAGCGAAGAAACTAAGCCACATTCAGCGCAAAGCGTTAGGCCGTAGCTGGCATTTTCAACATTGCAACCAGCGACGATTCTTCCATCATCAACAAGGGCTGCTGCACCGACAGGAAACTTTGAATACGGAATATAAGCGCTCTTCATGGCCTCAACTGCGCGCGAGTGCAGGACCTCCCAATTAATTTGCGTCACTTTATGGTGCCATCCATCGGAACAGAAATTTTTCCAGAGGTAAGCGCTTTCTTGGCTGCATTTAGTTGCGCCTTATATTTATTGATGTAGCCACCAGAAGTAGAAAGTTCGACGCCACCCATTTGCAATGTATATAAGCGCCCGTAAATTCCAAGTTTGCTATCGAGAACATCATTAACTGTCGATCCATGTACGGCGGTGTCAATGAAGTCATAGATAGCGAGATCAACATGCTTCACTGTAGAAGTTAACATGTTCTTCTTCTCTGCAGTTGAGGCAGTGAGGTACTGATCAAAATCAGAACCGATTGTCCAAACTTTCTTGCCTGCAGCGGCCGAAAATGTACCGGCTCCAGAACCATCCGCAGCGGAGTAGATCACGTCGACCTTACTTGCGATCATCGCTTGGGCTAGCCCTTTTGCCTCAGATGGATCGTTATAACCTGAAAAAGTTGGAGGATTTGAAATGTACTTCACCAACACATTTGCTTTTGAATTGGTTGCCTTCACTCCCGCGATAAATCCTGATTCCGTAGTATCAAAAGGTGGTGGATCGCTGACTCCAATAAATCCAATTTTGGCGCTCACGCTAGCAAGTGCCGCGGCAACTCCAGCAAGATAAGCGCTCTCATTTGTAGAAAACACGAGAGCGGCTACATTGAGTAAATCAATAGTTGCGTTATCAATTATTGCAAATGAAATATCAGGGTTATCGGTCGCTATTTTCTTGAGCGCGTCAGAGTACCTATAGCCCACCGCGATAATGGGATTGCAGCCTTCACTTATTAAATACCGAAGTTTGGATTCGCGTTCTGTCTGAGTTCCAAGAGTTGCGCTGACTTCTTTGGAAGTTACGCCAAGTGCCTTCTTTGCCCTCAGTAGGCCTGCAAATGCTGCATCATTAAATGATTTGTCCCCTGGGCCACCAATGTCATAGGCCATTCCCACTTTTACTTTTGCTGCGCCGGACGCGACTGGAGAAAGGGTTACAGATGCCAATAAAGCGCCAAGTAGAAGCGCTGATAAAGTTTTTTTCACCGACTCTCACCCTTTCCTGGCGACATTTAAGTCAAGCGTAGTAGCAATTTCTAACTACTACCGCTCCACCAACCCAAGGTTTTTGTAAGTGTCGCTCAAGGTCTTTTCTGCAACAACTCGCGCTTTATCGGCGCCATTACGCAGTGTTTGGATAAGGAAAGCTTCATCCTCAAGCAATTCCAAAGCTTTTGCACGGATGGGTCGCAAATACTCAACGACGATTTCGGCAACAGCCCCCTTGAAATCTCCGTAGCCCTTGCCTTCGAAGGCCTTTTCGATTTCAGCAATTGTGCTTCCTGAGAGCGCCGAGTGAATGGTCATGAGATTGCTGACTCCCGGCTTTTCCGCTTGATCAAAACGAACTTCCCGTCCGGCATCAGTCATCGAGCTCTTAATCTTTTTTGCATTGCTCTCAGGGGAATCCAAGATTTCAATTACCCCTTGCATGGACTCTGCGGACTTGCTCATCTTGGCGGTCGGATCTTGAAGGTCATTAATCTTCGCACCGCTCTTTAAAATGTGTGGCTCTGGTACTTGAAATGTTTTTCCGTATCTAGAATTAAATCGGCCAGCCAAGTCTCGAGTAAGTTCAATGTGTTGGCGTTGATCTTCACCAACAGGGACTCTGTCAGCCTGATACAACAAAATATCTGCGGCTTGAAGCATCGGGTATGTAAAGAGACCAACTGCGGTTCGATCAGTTCCTGACTTTTGAGATTTATCTTTAAATTGAGTCATGCGGCTTGCTTCGCCAAACCCAGCCATGCATTCCATAATCCATCCCAATTGATTATGTGCGGCAACGTGAGATTGCAAAAAGACCGTGGACTTTTCCGGATCGACCCCCGAAGCAATTAATTGAGCTGCCGATACAAGAGACCTCTTGCGCAATAGTGCTGGGTCAGTCTCGATTGTCAGAGCATGTAGATCGGCTATGAAAAAAAAGACATCATGATCCTCCTGCAGTGCAACCCATTGCTGCACGGCACCGAGGTAGTTTCCTAGGTGAAATGAATCAGCAGTGGGCTGGATTCCAGAGAGAACACGTTTGCGAGTCATGGGGTTAATTCTCGCATGAATTAAGCAACACGGGCGATCAATATTCGACCTGCCCGCTTTCCTTCCATGGAAAGGACTGTGATTCGCAGGCCATTTATATTCACAACGTCATGTTCGCGGGGAATTCGTCCTAGGAAATGCATAACAAAACCGCTAGCGGTCTCATATGGACCTTCCGGAATTTCGATTCCGGCCTCATCGCGTAAGTCTTCGATGGATATAAGCCCATCAATCTCAAAATCACCTGTTCTGGATTCTTGCTCAACATCGACTTCATGTGAATCGTATTCATCTCGAATTTCGCCGATGAGGCACTCAACAAGATCCTCCATCGTGATGATTCCATCGGTTCCACCATATTCATCAAGAACAATGGCTAAATGTTGACGCTGGTTGCGCATCTCGGTTAACGCAGGTAAAACGCCTTTTGTTCCGGGCAAGAACATAACGGGGCGAACAAGTTCTTGAATCTTTCCGCCATTGGCGCCCATTGAGGTACCTAATAGATCACGCACATGGATAAAGCCAATAACTTCATCGCTGGAACCACGAACCACCGGGTATCGCGAATGAGATCGATCTACGGCGAGCGCAATGGCTTTACCTACAGTGAGGGATCCATCGAGAAAATCAACTTCGGTACGCGGAACCATGACTTCATGCACCTGACGCTCTGATGCATTAAATACTTCTTCAACGATGTCGCGCTCTTCATCAGTCAATGCTGCATGACCTGAGACAAGATCGAGTAATTCCTCCTCCGACATCTGCGTGCGTTGCTCGGCAGGATCAATTCCGAAAATGCGCACAACGAAATTTGTGGAATGTGAAAGCAGCCAAATAATCGGGCGGAAGACCATTGCTAAGACATCAATGATTGGCGCAGCAGCAAGAGCAATTGCCTCTGTCCGGAAAAGTGCCAATCGTTTAGGGACTAATTCACCAAAAACTAATGAGAAATAGGCGATGATCAAGGTGAGTCCAACGAGCGAGAGAGTGTTGCTCCATCCGCGCGAAAGACCCAAGCTTTCCAACCATGGCTCAACGTATGTACCGATGCGCTCTGCGCCTAAGGCGGCAGATAAGAATCCACACACCGTGACTCCTACCTGCGCGGCAGCTAAGAATCGGTTGGGGTTCTCCGATAGCGCCGCCACTCTGGCGCCACGACGCCCACGGGTAGCCATTTGGCGCACCTGGCTATCGCGTAATGAGATCAGGGCGATTTCGGCGGCAACAAAGAGCGCCGCTAGAAGGATGAGACCGGCCACCACCCCAATATCGGTAAACAGAGCAGCTAGTGAGCGCCCAGCCGGGTCAGGTGACATACAGATAAGGATATAGCGAGCCACTTCCATAAAAGACGTGTTATGGCGTAACCTCCAGGCAATGCATTTGGGGCATCTGCCCTAAATGACCTTCATCCAACGGACCGTCGGGCACGTACCTGCCCGGAGAAGGAGATATCAGCATGGCATCAGTCGTATTCGACAAAGCAACACGTATCTACCCAGGCACCACAACCCCCGCAGTCGACAAACTCGATCTCGTCGTAAATGACGGTGAGTTTCTCGTACTAGTTGGACCATCCGGTTGTGGAAAATCCACATCACTTCGTATGTTGGCCGGCCTTGAAGAAATCGATAACGGTCGCATCCTTATCGGAGATCGCGACGTTACAAATGTCGCACCAAAAGATCGCGATATCGCAATGGTCTTTCAGTCATACGCTCTTTATCCGCATATGACCGTTGCAGAGAACATGGGATTCGCTCTCAAAATTGCTGGCACACCTAAGGAAGAGCGCGAACGTCGGGTCCTTGAGGCCGCCAAGTTGCTCGATCTTGAGCCATACCTAGAGCGCAAGCCAAAGGCACTCTCTGGTGGACAACGCCAGCGCGTTGCTATGGGTCGCGCAATCGTTCGCGAACCACAGGTCTTCCTTATGGACGAACCACTTTCAAACTTGGATGCAAAATTGCGCGTTGCAACTCGTACGCAGATTGCCGCGCTACAGCGACGCCTTGGAATCACCACAGTTTATGTAACTCATGATCAAGTTGAGGCCATGACAATGGGAGATCGCGTAGCGGTCCTCAAAGACGGTCTCTTGCAACAAGTAGATACACCTAGAAATCTTTATGACAACCCATCCAATGCATTCGTCGCAGGATTTATCGGATCACCTGCAATGAACTTGTTGGTGGCACCTGTTTCTGGTGGGCAAGCACAATTGGGTAATTTCTCTGTCGCAGCACCTGCAAGTGCAGGAAACTCCGTAACAATCGGAATTCGCCCAGAAGGTTTCACTCCATCTTCATCAGGCTTTGATGTTGTCGTTGAAGTTGTCGAAGAACTCGGTGCAGATGCATTCGTTTACGGCAAGCCAGCTGATCCTTCAGTGAAGTTTGCACACTCAACAGATGAAGGCGCACAAGTTATTCTTCGTTGGGACCCTAAGAACCCTCCTAAGCCAGGAACCACTGTTTCTGTCTCGGCAATTCCTTCAGCAGTCCACTTCTTCGATGCAACAACCGGAGAGCGCCTAAAGTAATTCAATAATAAAAACGCCCTCGGTCTCTGTGACCGAGGGCGTTTTTATTAATCTTTGAGCTATTAACCCATTGCCTTTTGCAAGTTCTCATCAATAGATGCCAAGAAGTCTTGCGTTGTCTGCCACGGAGCATCTGGAGCGATAAGCATTGCAAGATCCTTTGTCATCTTGCCCGACTCAACCGTTTCGATGCAGACGCGCTCGAGTGTTGATGCAAACTTTGCTAACTCAGGATTGTTATCGAGCTTTGCACGATGTGCTAAGCCACCTGTCCAGGCAAAGATAGATGCGATTGGATTCGTCGATGTTGGCCGACCTTTCTGATGCTCGCGGTAGTGACGTGTCACTGTTCCGTGAGCTGCTTCAGCTTCAACTGTCTTTCCATCTGGAGTCATCAAAACACTCGTCATTAAGCCAAGTGATCCATAGCCCTGCGCGATGGTGTCGGATTGAACGTCGCCGTCATAATTCTTACAAGCCCAAACGTAGCCACCTTCCCATTTGAGAGCAGTTGCAACCATGTCATCGATGAGACGGTGTTCGTAAGTGATTCCTAACTTATCGAACTCAGCTTTGAATTCGGTCTGATAAATCTCTTCAAAAATATCTTTGAAGCGACCATCGTAGGCTTTAAGGATTGTGTTTTTGGTTGAGAGAAATACAGGGTACTTACGCAAAATACCGTAGTTGAGTGAGGCGCGAGCAAAGTCGCGAATCGACTCATCGAGGTTGTACATACCCATTGCAACGCCAGAACCTGGGAATTTGTAGACTTCAAATTCAATCGGTGCTGAATTATCTTCAGGAGTAAAAGTCATCGTGAGAGTTCCGGCACTTGGAACCAAGAAATCGGTTGCCTTGTACTGATCGCCAAAGGCATGACGGCCGATAACGATTGGCTTGGTCCAGTGTGGAACTAAGCGAGGCACATTGCTAATGATGATTGGTTCGCGAAAAATAACTCCACCGAGGATATTACGGACGGTTCCGTTAGGTGATTTCCACATCTTCTTCAACTTAAATTCTTCTACGCGCGCTTCATCTGGAGTGATCGTTGCGCATTTAACGCCGACGCCATGCTTTTGGATTGCATGAG
>CAIYRR010000006.1 GCA_903928745.1 uncultured Actinomycetes bacterium
GAATCCCGTTCGATTGAGCACGCCAGTAAGTTGGTCGTGACTTGTACGGTGGGTGTACTCCTCTGCCAAACGTCTGCGTGATTGATGCAGGGAGATAATTTCTTCAATCTTAAGTTGGACCGATACAGATTGATCTATCTCGACAAATGATGCGATGTGATCAGTCAGTTCGGCGTCTGAGAGATGTTTGAAATCACCAGAAAGTACTTGATTTTGAATGGCGTCAAGAATGGTCGCGGCCGCGAGTGCTTCACTGGCTTGAGAAAGTTTCTGCTGCTCCTCTTGCAAGAGTTCTCGTGATCTTCTAAATCCACGTGCGATATCCAGACTTAGCCAAAGTCCAAGTATTAAACCTGTAATTACAGTCACCAGGAATATTCCAGATAAATATGCCTGCGAACGCGCACGATTCTTAACCACCTGATCGAGGTCTCGCTGGCTCACTAATGCAAGCTGGCTGCTCATCTGTCGGGTATGCGTGAGAAAGAAGTCCAAAGTTGGTTGTGCCTTATTAATCAATGCTCGCCTCTGTGGGATGGGTTCATCTTTCGCTAAATGGATATATACATCTAACGAAGCAAGAGAATCGTGATAGTCGGGTGGTAGCAAGTTGTATGTAGATTGGCCAGTTTGTGTTAACACTTGAAGACGCTGACCAAGTAGTGCACGAGCGATTTGTAAATCGCGTGTAGTGGTTATTCCGTCAGACCATTGATCAAAAGCTATCGCGACATTAAAACTCTCTCGTTGAGAATATGCCAATGAGGCAGCATCATGAGATTCAGCAAGTACAGATAACTTTGCTAACTGGCTCTCTCGTGCACTCCACACAGATGAACCGAAGAAGCCAAGGATTCCAATGATGGTGATGGCGGCAAGGATGCCCTGTCCTATTTTTGGCTTAAGACCAATTCGTGTCAGTCCTGCAGCCTTCTCCGCTTCAGGCATTGCTACTTAGAGATGCCTATTGCTTTTAAGCTCCAGTTCCATGCATCCAAGTTCTTTGCATATGGGCTCGAATCTGCAAAAACAATACGCACTGGCCCGCCTTGGTCCATTGGGATATCCGCGCCATCACGGCTTACTGCGATGTAGGCATTGTTATCAATGAAATGCGCCGCAGTATCGACGAATGCATAGTCGTTCAAAGCTAGCGTTTCAATTTTTTGGTTACCTGAAAGTCCGGCCTTGTTAAGCAAGTCGGTCATAGATACAACTGCAAATGACTGACGGGTCTTTACGAAAGGCTCAAAGATGCTGATGGTTTTCGTCGCCAAGGAAGTGAGTTCGCCCATGGTGTATGCATGAGTTGAAGTGCCAGAAACCGTGAGCACTACATCAGTTGCCTTTGGCGGGTCAACGCTAAATCCGCCACCGTACGGATTGGTCGCAGAAGCAGAAGGTGTTGGAGTTGCGGTCTTGGCGCTCTGCGAACTGCATCCCGCGAGTAGTGCGAGTAATGCGATCGCGATTCCAGCTTTTGTGGCGGATGATTTCATGACAAGCCTTTCGCTGGAGTTCGGTTTTCATCGACTATTGCCTTGCTGGGTAAATACTCAATATATAGGGATTCCCCAAGGTTAATCTCTTCCAAGGCACTGTCAATAATCGCCTGGGGTGATTTGCCCCTAGGAATGAGCAAGGGAATCTTTAGGCTTTTTGAAATGGCGCCGACCGCCTTGAGGACAACATCATTGGCGCCAGAAGGCTTATCGATGATGTCGGCGTTGAGTACGAAAAAGGAAGGGGAGAACTCTTTGGTCAGAGCGATTTCGGCATTGCCTAAGCCAAAATTCGCCAATGCGATTCTCACAGTGGATGAGCCAATCAGGTCGCGCGCAATATTGGCCGAATCCGTAGTAATCCCCTCGAGATCTAGCAGATAGTGAAGATTCGACGCCTGATAAGTTTCCGAAAGGGCAGCGAGCAGAAGTTCGATGTTGGTTTTGTCCGAACGCCTGGGTCTCTCGACATGCAATAGCAAATCATGTTCGAAAGAGCTCCCAAGTTTATTTGATTGCGAATCATCCAGAATGGTCAGCCTAATTTTTTTAGCTAAATCCCGCATCATTTCTGGTGAATACGAATTTGGAAGAGGGAATGTCGCGATGTATCCAGCGGTGCCGCCGTCAATGTTTCGGCAAACTCTCCCAATACTCAATGAAGAATTGTTAAATTGAAATGGATCTAAGGCAACAGTGGGTTCGGAACCCCGCAAGTACAGCTCTTCAATTTTTGCTCTATGTCCACCGGATGCTTTGGCTCTATACATTTGAGCATCTGCTCTTGAAATAGCTTCGGATAATTCTGAATTTGCTTGCCAGCGAGCTACTCCGAGGCTTATGCGAAGGGAATGATTAGATCCATCGGATGTCATGAAATCCTTTTGGATTGCATCCAGGTATCTATCAGCTGTGCGTTCAATCGAATCAGAATCATCAAGGCTTTCAGCGATTATTAAGAACTCATCTCCACCAAGTCTTGCTTGGACATCAACGGGACGGCTGGCACTGACAACTCTTCGGGCAAGTTCGCAAAGGACTTCATCGCCCACGTTATGGCCAAAGGTGTCATTAATGTCTTTAAAGCGGTCCAAATCCAAATAGAAAACCGTTCTGTCGACGCCATTTCTGTTCCATGTGTTTTTATCAGAAAATGCATCTTCTAAACCTCTGCGATTTCGGAGGCCCGTGAGGGAATCGTGTGAGGATTGAAAAAGTAATTGTTGAGAAGATATTGCTCGACGGTAGAGCTCGGGTAGCAGTGCACAGGCCGCCTCTAAGCTGGCTCGTGTGGCGTTTGTTAGTGAGTTTTGATTAGGCAAAATGAAAAGAATCCGAAGGCCAAGACCTTCGGAAGTAAAAACATCCACAATCACGGTGTGCCGAACTCCAACAGCTTGAAGTTCTTCTTGTTGTGGGTGCCATGTGAGTGCCGCGATTTCACAGGCCATCGCAGGCATAACCGCGTATTCATCGCTGCCTTGTAAGGCCGAGGCAATTCCAGAGATGTCAGTTGAATGGAATCGTGAAATTCCTAATATTGAACTCGGTGCTGACGTAGCAAAAACCCACCCTGTAGGCGTGAGCACATCATCTTTCTTCAGCCAGGTCTGGCCCGCCCACCAACCAAGTTCATTAATGGCGCTCTGCATAAAGGAACCAAGTACTAGGTAGAGATTCTCAAGAGTTAAAACACTGCTCACTAAAGTTCTTGCAATGCGATCGGAACGAAGGCGGATTTTTGCGTTTTCCTCAGCGGGAGTGAGATGTCTTTTTGTCATAAGAGCCTCCCGCGTGATGAAGTTCGCTACCCTCGTGGCAGGCGAAACGCACTGGATGAATTCTCCAAGGGTCTAGCCCGCATTTCGAGAGTTCTAAGGGGGATAACCCCCTTGGAAAACGGGGATTTACGACGGAAAGGGCGGATGGACGTGGCAACTTTTGCTGAGCAATTTGGATTTGAGCGCTCGCAGGTGAATTTGGCGAATTGGCTCGAGAGTCCCTACAGCAGTTGGTCATTCCAGAACGTCCCGGAAATGGTTCCGACCGCGGTAATCGATGGACCAAGCACATCTCTATTGCCTCGCGCCATTGATGATTCATTCCTAGATCAGACTTTTGACGTTGTTCAAAAAGAAAAGCGGCGAGATTATCTGGATCGCACCTTTACTGACGCTTTCTTAGTAGTAAATAAGGGCAAGGTGATTAGCGAGTACTACCGAAGCCCCATGAACCATTCCACTCGACATCTCGTTTTTTCTGTCAGTAAATCGATCACTGCATTAGTCACGGGAATTGTCGTAGACAAGTATGGTCTTGACCTTACTAAAACTGTCTCTCATTACTTACCGAAATCCAAAGGCAGTGCATACGAGGACGCCACGATTCAAGATGTCCTAGATATGTTGGTCAGCGTGGAATTCATTGAGGATTACACACTTAAAGCAGGTGTTTACGCACGTTATCGCAGGGCGATGCTTTTTATGCCGCCCTCTAACGATGAACTTCTGCCGCGCGAAACTCTTGGCGAATTTCTCTTTACTCTTCCTAAAGCAAGTGGTGACCACGGACGAGTATTTGCCTATCAATCACCAAATACCGATGTCTTAGGAATGATTCTGGAAAAAGTTTCACAAACCAGATTCCCAACATTGATGTCAGATTTATTGTGGAAGCCAATGGGCGCCCAACCCGCGACAGTCACTGTTGATGGCGCCGGGCAACCGCGCACTGCAGGCGGCATCGCATGTACCGCACATGATCTTGCACTACTGGGCGAACTCTTTAGAAACTCGGGCCAAGCTAACGGCCAACAAATTGTTCCCGAAAAATGGATCCGCGATATTAGAGAAAATGGCAGCTCAGAAGCGTGGAATGTGGGCGATTTCGAAACACTCTTTGACCATGGTCGCTACCGTAATAAGTGGTACTCAGATGGTGATGGCGCCTATTGCGCAATCGGAATTCATGGACAGTGGGTCTATGTCGATCCTGCAAGTGAGAGCGTCATCGTCAAAATGTCATGCCAGCCCGTGGCATCCGATGATGAATTGGATACTCGTATCCTTGTATTTATGCGGGATATTGCTGCATCTTTGCGGTAATTCTGCCTAATTATCGCAGTGGTTTGCCGATAGCCGATACCAACGGCTACCCTAAAGACATGAAACTACGCAGCCTCCTCCTTCGCTGCCGTGGCGGGGTCCTATAACCGGTCCCCTCGTCGCGGGGTTTTGACATACCGGTAACACCCACAAAACCCGCGAATTTAAAGGAGTAAGAAATGAATTACCCAAAGCAATCACCGAGTCCAATGCCTTATGCGCGTTACTCATCATTTATCCCTGTAGATCTTCCCGATCGCACCTGGCCGAGCAAGAAAATGACTCATGCGCCAAAGTGGTGCTCAGTTGATCTGCGCGATGGCAACCAAGCACTTATCGACCCGATGGATACACCCCGCAAATTAGCGATGTTTAAGTTGCTCGTTGCGATGGGTTACAAAGAGATCGAAGTTGGATTCCCTAGTGCAAGCCAGACCGATTTTGATTTCGTGCGCAAAATTATTGAAGAAGACCTAATCCCTGATGATGTAATTATTCAGGTGCTTACACAAGCGCGCGAACCCTTAATTCGTCGGACTTATGAATCCATCAAGGGATCAAAGCAAGCAATCGTTCACTTGTATAACTCGACATCAACTTTGCAGCGCCGCGTTGTATTTGGTCAGGATAAAGAGGGGATCAAAAAGATCGCCACAGATGGTGCAGAGCTTTGCTTGGCACTTATCGACACGGTGCCTGGCACCGCGGTCTCTTTTGAATATTCACCAGAGTCATACACCGGCACCGAGATGGAATACGCACTCGAAGTCTGTAACGCAGTCAATGATGTCTGGAAACCAACGCCATCGTGGAAAACAATCATGAACTTGCCGGCAACGGTAGAGATGGCGACACCGAATATTTATGCGGACTCTATTGAGTGGATGTGTCGTAACCTCAACAATCGCGAGAGCGTTGTTGTCTCACTTCATCCGCACAATGACCGCGGTACAGGAGTTGCAGCTGCCGAACTTGGATATTTAGCTGGCGCCGATCGCATTGAAGGAACACTCTTTGGTAATGGAGAGCGCACCGGAAATGTTTGCTTGGTGACTCTTGGCATGAACTTAGTCAGCCACGGAATTGATCCGATGATTGATTTCTCGACCATCGATGACATTCGTCGCACCGTGGAATATGCCAATCAACTTCGCGTGCCAGAGCGTCATCCTTACGGTGGAGATTTAGTTTTCACTGCATTTTCCGGATCACATCAAGATGCCATCAACAAAGGTCTCGATCACATGGCTAAAGATGCAAAAGTTGCGGGCGTTCCCATTGATGAGTTCACATGGTCGGTACCGTATTTACCCATTGATCCCAAAGATATTGGTCGCTCATATGAGGCCGTTATCCGCGTAAATAGCCAGTCCGGTAAGGGCGGGGTTGCTTACATGATGAAACATGAACATCACTTGGACCTTCCACGTCGGCTTCAGATTGAATTCAGCAAGGTTGTTCAGGCAAAGACAGATGCTGATGGCGGAGAAGTTTTGCCAGAGCATATGTGGCGTATTTTCGAAGATGAATACCTGCCAACGGAATCCGCTGCTTCCCCTGAAACCAATTGGGGGCGCTTCCGCCTAAAGGGTTTATCGCAAAAATCAGTTTTGAATGAAGATGTTTTCTTGACAGTTTCCCTCGCCGATCGTGGGGATCTTCAAGAGCTCACGGGCCAAGGCAACGGACCAATCGCCGCATTCTGCAAAATATTGCAAGATTATGGCGTCGATGTTCGAGTGCTTGATTATTACGAGCACGCTCTCTCAGCCGGCGGCGATGCAAGTGCGGCCGCCTATCTGGAATGCGCAATCGATGGCGAAGTCTTCTGGGGCGTTGGTATTGATCCCAATACAACTACTGCCTCACTAAAAGCTGTTGTCTCTGCGATAAATCGGGCTATTCGCTAGTTGCTCCCATTACGGTAGGCGCATGAGTCTTTACCGCGATGAGGCAGTTGTCTTGCGCACCCAGAAGTTGGGTGAAGCAGATCGCATTGTCACGCTATTAACTCGCGAACATGGACGTATTCGTGGCGTGGCAAAAGGCGTACGTCGCACCAAATCTAAATTTGGCGCGCGTCTTGAACCTGGTAGTCACATTGATGTTCAACTTTATGTTGGCAAAACTTTTGACACAGTCACTCAAGTTGAGGCGATCATGAATTACGGAGAAGCAGTCTCCAATGATTATCAACGTTGGACTATTGCATCTGCGATTTTGGAAACTGCCGAAAGATTTACATCTCAAGAACATGAACCAGCGCTACAAGAGTTTCAACTTGTCGTTGGTGGGCTTCGCGCTCTGGCCGAAAATCGTCACGATGCATCCATGATTCTTGATGCATTTTTATTGCGCTCTCTATCTATCGGTGGATATGCGCCCTCTATGACTATTTGTTCGCGCTGTGAAAAACCTGGACCGCATCGCTATTTCTCACTCGTTGGTGGCGGAAGCGTTTGCCTGGATTGCCGACCTTCGGCATGTGCCACTCCTGCGCCAGAAACGTTGGCTTTGATGGGTGCCCTTCTAAGCGCTGATTGGGATTTGGCCGATGCAAGTGAGCGCAAACATCAACGTGAAGCCAGCGGACTAATTGCAGCATATCTACAGTGGCATTTAGAACGCGGTCTTCGTAGTCTTCCCCTTGTGGAGCGCGTATGAGCATGCCCAAGATTGCTAAGGAATTCATTCCTGCGCACGTTGCAATTGTGATGGATGGAAATGGGCGTTGGGCGAAAGAGCGCGGATTGCCTCGCACTGCAGGACACGAAGCAGGGGAGGCCGCACTCTTTGATGTGGTTGAAGGTGCCATAGAAATCGGTGTCAAAGAGATCAGCGCTTACGCCTTCTCCACGGAAAATTGGCGTAGATCACCTGAAGAAGTGAAATTTTTGATGGGTTTTAATCGCGATGTTATTCGTCGCAGGAGAGATGAAATGAACGCACTGGGTGTGCGGGTTCGCTGGGTCGGTCGTCCCAATAAGTTGTGGGTGAGCGTTCGCAAGGAGCTTGAAATAGCAGAGGAATTAACGGCAAAGAATAAAGTCCTTACGCTCAATATGTGTGTCAACTACGGTGGACGTTCAGAAATCGTTGATGCCGCAACGGCTCTGGCCAAAGATGTAAAGCGCGGCAAAGTCAAAGCAGATGCCATCACTGAGAAAGTATTTGCGAAATACCTCGATGAACCGCTGATGAGAGATGTGGATCTATTCTTGCGATCATCGGGGGAGATGCGCACAAGTAATTTCTTGCCCTGGCAATCTGTATATGCAGAGTTTGTATTTATGGATGTCTTGTGGCCAGATGTAGATCGCACAGTTTTGTGGCGTGCGATAGAGGAATATGCAAAACGTGATCGTCGATTCGGGAAGGCATAATGGGCTTTCCTAAAAACCCGCCTCGTGAGTTAACTCAAGAACAGTGGGATCTCTGGCAAGAAGGTCCACTTAACCGCTGGGCCCTTCAGCATGTCGCTGATTTCATTCCGACGCATGAGATCTCACCGAGCGCCACTCCCTATGTATGGCCAGAAGCATTGACTCAAAACGAGGAAATCACGAGCACGCTCTTGGATCTATATACCGATGGATTATTAATCGTGAAGCACGGTGAGATTGTCTACGAGAAATACTTCAATGATATGAAACAAGATACTCGCCATTTATTGCAGTCGGTCTCTAAATCTATTTTGGGAATTCTCTTTGGGCAGTTAATGAGTGAAGGGCTTGTCGATCCCAGCAAATCAATTGCGCACTATTTACCACAGATGCAAAGCTCTGGTTATGCAGATGCTACAGTGAGAAATGCATTGGATATGTGCGTGGGTGTGAAATTTTCTGAGGAATACCACGACCTTGATTCAGAGATACAAGTTATAGATCGCGTATCTGGATGGCGAGGTCTCAATCCTGGAGATCCCGCAGGTGTGCGTGCCTTCTTGCCGATGATTACAAAGATGCGCGAGCACGGAACCGTATTCCAATATTGCTCAGCGAATACCGATGTACTTGCCTGGATCGCCGAAGCGGTAACCGGAAAGGCTTATGTTGATTTGCTCAGCGAGCGCATTTGGAAACCATTAGGTGCAACATATTCAGCAAATATGACCATAGATGATTACGGATCACCGTTGGCAAACGGAGGAGTCTCAACCACTCTTCGTGACCTGGCCCTTGTCGGACAGATGTTTTTGAATGGCGGCACCATGAATGGCCATCAAATTGTCACTCCTGAGTGGCTTTTGGATACACAAGCCGGTCCGCCTATCGGTTCCCCGCTTGTGGAGGAGGTCCGCAAGGACAGACCGGGTGAGACCTATCGAAATCAATTTTGGATTACAAAGGGAGCTCATCAAGAGTTCTACGGAGTCGGAATATATGGCCAGTATCTTTGGATTGATCCAGTTACTGAGACTGTCATCGTGAAATTTTCATCGTTGCCAATTGCCAAGAGCGCGGAGTATTCACTCGCGCATAGAGAATTGTTTATTTCACTTAGCAGTTAGAGCAAGTTCCAAAAAGTTCGGCAGTATGACCAACGTCGCGGAAACCATTTTCGGTTGCAATTGTTTTCGCCCACTTTTCGATTGCACCGCCTTCTATCTCGACCGTCTTGCCACAGCTCTTGCAGACTAAGTGGTGATGATGGCTTTCACCGCAGAGGCGGTAGATCGCTTCTCCGTCTTCTCGACGCAAAATATCTACGAGTTTCTCCTCCACCAATGTTTGTAGAGATCTATATACAGTGGTTAAACCAATTTTTGCGCCATCGCGATGCATTAGTTGGTAGAGCTCTTGGGCGCTTGCAAATCCACCTACATGTTCGAGGGTGTTCAGAACTCCGCTTACTGACTTACGCACTGAATGCCACGACTAACCACATGATGCCAACACCGACCGCAGTTGCAGCCAGTGTCCATTTGGATGGATGGCGTGAATGCGCTTCAGGCAGGATATGTGAAGTTGCTAAATAGATAACGAATCCAGAAAAGAGGGCTAGATAAAGAGAGAGC
>CAIYRR010000007.1 GCA_903928745.1 uncultured Actinomycetes bacterium
AAACGTGAAATGGCATTTACATGAATTGATAGATGCGTCACAAAGGTGATTATCGTGAATCTCGAAATATCAAGAGCGCACACTGTTAACCCGATGTTAGGTAAATATCGGGAATTCGTTACCCAACTGATCACCTGCAATGCTCAAGATGCGCGCATGATAAAACTACTTTCTTCGAAAACATTTAAGCGCACGCTCGCATTTTTAACTATCGGCTCCGTCGCTTTGGTTCTCACCAACGTTGCAGCCACACAGGCAACCGCAGCTCAGGCCTACAAATACAGCATTGCTCTCATCGGCGATATGCCTTATGACGCTAAAGGTGCTACACAAGCACCTAATGTGATTGCGGCACTCAACGCATCAAATATTGAACTGACACTCTTTGATGGCGACACTATGAGCGGAAAAGGCGACAAGTGCACCGACGCTGCATACCCAGCTCTTAAAACTACTTTCTTCGATAGATTCTCAAAGCCAATCTTCTACTCCGTTGGTGACAATGAATGGGTTGATTGCGACCGCCCGGTTAAAGGTGCATTTGACCCATTGACTCGTTTGGCACTTGTACGTTCGAACTTCTTCCAAAAGGCCGATGGCTCCTACATCAAGCTTGGTACACCTAACCCGCGCATTGGGATTGAGCACGATCCTAAGTACCCAGAAATGCAAATGTTTACTTTCAAGGGAATCACTTACATCATCCCTCATGTTCCAGGATCTGCAAATAATTCTGCGGTCGCTACACCTACTTTCAAGACCTACAACGACACAGCCAAAGATGGCGATGATGTTGAATACAAGGCACGCGATGCAGCAAACGTTGCATGGATCAACAAGGGCTTTGCAAAGGCAGTAACAGATGGATCTGCCGGTGTAATCGTTGTCGTTCAGGCCAACATGGACTGGGAAGGTTATGCACGCGATGCAGCTGCTCCTAATAATGAGAACACAGCAGCGTTTGCAAACGTCAAGCAAGCCCTGCTGACAAACACAATCAAATTCAAGAAGCCCGTGTTGTTGCAAAACGGCGACGAGCACTGGTACCAGGTCGACATGCCAATGAATGAAACCGCTGGCAAGTTGGTTGAGAAGGACAAGGGCTCACTTGTAGAGAACTTCACACGTGTTCAGACCTTCGGTTCTGGATTCAATCATTGGGTTGAATTGATCATCGACCCACGTGCTGAAAACCTATGGACATTCAAGGTTCACCTCATCAAGGAAAACTTAGACGTCCACACAGCCGCGTAGTTAGCCTACAAAACTAGGTAAGACAAAGAGGCCCTCAGGAAACTGGGGGCCTCTTTGTACCTTAAAAGGTATTTACCTACTTCATCCCTGCGAAGAACTTCTTGAGTATCGGCCCCATACTTGCAGCCGCGGCCCACACCTTTGCCCCACCATGATCGGCCCCTGGCACCAAAGTTAAAGAACTCTTGCTATGCAAGCTCTTTAGAACTTTATTCAATTCAATGGACTCGTATTTACTTACAGAACAATCCTCATCCCCATGGAAAATATAGAAGGCCGGCAAGGTCTTAAGAGCTTTTAGATATGGATACAAATTGGCCTTATCAAACGCAACCTGCGTCTCAGGCAGCGCTTCACTTCCAAACCACGGATTCTCGGCAACAGTTATCGTCTTACCGAAATTTGCACTGCAGGGATACTTCACAAGATTTGCCTTCATTGTTCGAAAATTGGCATTACCAAATAAATCAATAACGGCAGATACGCCAGCTGATACTTTGATATTTGGATCGGCCGGATTATCAAAGATCGTCTTTTGATCCCCGGTAGCCCCCGCCATCAGTGCTAAGTAAGCCCCAGCGGATTCACCCCATGCCGCAAATTTCTTTGGGTTATATCCATACTTAGATGCATTGGCTCGTAAATATCGAATAGCGCTCTTCGTATCTTGACCAGCCCCAGGAAACTTAGCTTCATCGATAAGGCGGAAATCAATACCAGCAACAGCGATTCCGTTGGCGATAAGAACCTCCAAAATCTTGGCACTATCGTCATATTTCAGAACATCTTTATCGAAAACCATGAAGCCACCACCATGCAACCAAATAACCAACGGAGGGTTCTTCACTCCAATAGGCATATAGATATCGAGTTTTTGAGATGGAGAATCCGTTGCATACGGAATATCAGTAAAGATCTTCATCTTCGCTTTTGCTTTATCAGATAAGAAATAGTTATGAGGAAATCCTGGAGGCCAATGAGATACCGGCCCCGACTGCGCCCCCGTTGAGTTCCCACCATTAGATTCGCTTGATCCAGTAGACCCAGCAGATCCAGTCGGTCCACTTGGCGTTGGTTCGGGGATTGGATCGCCCTCTATCCACCATTTCTGGACTCCATTAACGAGAGTGCATACAAATGCCTTCCCATTAAATGCACTGATGGTTTTCACTCCAAGTTCTGTTCCAGGACAGGTTCTTCCCGGAGCTGGTTGATCAGGTGGATACCCATCATCAAGGGCAGCAAAGGAATTAGGCGCAAGTAGGAATTGACCGATCAAAAGAGCAATTGAGATTGGTGATAGCAATCTGGCTAACCTCATCTATCAATCCTCAATCGAGTCCAAGGGTGGTTGCTCTTCCTTATGTGCAGACTACCTTGCCCATCTTTGGCAGTCCATGTTCAAATATTCTAGATATCGGTACATATAGGTACTTTCCGATTCAGATTTTGCAAATGAGAACCAAAGTAGTTGCAGCATTGGTGATTTTCTCAACTCTGCCAGTAAGACGTATCCGTAACTGCAATCGTTCCGTCAATAGTTTCACCGATGGATCGATCGCATACCTTTCGTTAGAAAACTAAGGCTTACGCTCAAGTGCTTTTCTGCTCGAGCAATCCAAATTTGAATGCCACTGCTCGCAATTTCTCGAATCCATCACTCTTGCTCGCATGAATCAAAAGCCACCCAATACCCACATAGAAAATCGCAGAGGCAATCGCACCAATCCAATCTGCCGAACCAGTGACCTGTTGTGTGTATTGCGCAGATGACTGCAAAACCATAGGTAAATCGGAGAGTCCATGTAAAGCAATCGGTACCCAAATTGTCCCGGTGTAAATCATTAACCCTGCACATAAGTACCCAAATGCGGCTGCACTCACTATTTGGCTTGCGGTGTAAGCACGCGATTGGCCGCCCCACACATAATTTCCCAAATGTAGAAGTCCAAAATGAACCGATGAAATCGCGGCGGCAACACCAACACCGTAATGCTCTAGTGAGCCAAAGATGAATCCACGGCTGAATATTTCCTCATCGATTCCGATCCAGAGTGTAAAGATCACCCCCTGGAATATCCGCGACATTGAATTATGCATATAGGAGATATGCAGTAATTCGGGGGCCAGTAATAACGCCAGCACGGCGCCACCCGCCATCATTTTCTGCCGTGATATCCCAAAGCGAAAGCGCGCAAATACCCCAGGGCAGAAGATACGAATCAACATCAGCGAACTCAACGCCGATACAAAGTGGTAGCTAATCCCGATCCACATACCGTGAACCGGTAACCGATGAATCGGGATCAACCCCACTAACCACGTTGTACAAAGCGTGCCAAGAATTACGACAACCAGAGATTTCACGAGGTAGCCACGACTATTCATTGACTGCCCTCCCATCTGATTACTTGCTTCTGTTTACTTATTTCCAACGTTCTCCGCAGTCATTGCACTGGAAGTAATAGTTCGCAAAGTTCCACTTCTGTTGGATGTCAGTGCCCCTACACATAGGGCACTGGCGATTAGCTACGTTTCCCATATCTCAGACGCTACCTTCCGCCACTGACATCACCCCTGGCGCGCATCCACCAGCGGCGGCGTCGCGATTGTGCTCCTGCACAAATCCCTTAGCGGTCTCACTACTCACCCGCTCTACCTGCGCTCCGCACTCTTGGCAGTAGGCATCCCAGAGATAGTCGCCAATGCTTTTGTTGTACTCAAACTGCACGATTAGAGCGACCGTGGGTTCTTTCACTTGTGGAATATTCCTATGGCCCTTAACCATCGCCAGCCGAGTCAGCTTCCATTTTGCCACCTTCTTGGCAACCTTCTCGTTGATGAAGATTGCTGCTTCTGTTACATCTCCAGAATCTTCTACCGGTGAATCAGGCAGGGAAAGAATTAATCCGCATGTGCAGTGCGCACCACTGTTGTGATTCGAGTAGAGGTAGTGAAAACCTTGTTTCTGCCAACGCGCGAGATTGCCGTAGTACAACAAGGTCCTGAAATAAGCATACTTTTTCTCATTTGGCGCATCATCTAGGTTTTGCTTCATTTTGCGCAGTTCTTTATCGCTGATGTAAACATCATCGTAAGAGATCTTCTCTGAAGTTGAATCTTGAGACATAACAAGTACCAGCCCTAACTGGGCTCTTTAATGTAAAGAGACCCGCTACATCCGGCGGTGTCTTTCATCGCCGGCAGGTCTTCTTTTAGTTCCACCGTCTGCGGTTAGCGCGGTTGGCACCAAGCAAGCTAAAAGGCTTAACACTTGGACATCGATTGACCTACGAAAAAGATAGCGCAGGGGAGTGACAAAATACTAATAGGAGAGTGAAGCCTTAGTCTGAGCTGGAAACGGTTGGTTAAGGGGTGTTGATCCGCGGTTAAAGGTGAACCGAGACGATCTCATCGAACATCTGAGAGCGGAAGTCTCCTTGCCCCACACGAGATTTAATCTAATGTGCGTTTGAGAAATCAATCTCTAATTCCGTTGTTAATTAATTGATTCACCTGTATGTTCGAAGAATGGTGGCGAATCGAACTAGAAAATTAATTCCA
>CAIYRR010000008.1 GCA_903928745.1 uncultured Actinomycetes bacterium
ACTTCTTAATACCTTGATTGCTACTTGCCTGGAAAGTCTTTGGTCTTGCGCGATGTAAACATCGGCCATACCGCCAGTGCCGATCATGTCGCCGAGTTTGTAGCGATCTCCTAATAAATCTTTCATAGCGCAGCCCCAAGAAGTGTTACACCAAGATTCTTATCTGAACCGTTTTGAAGATCAGCAATCACGGCAGTGACATTGTCAGGTGCACCCAATGCATAAGCTGCATCTATAAGAAAGGTTAAAGATTCTTCGCGGTTGTTTATTTTCAATCCAGCTTTGATTTCATTCTCACTCACGACAGCTGAAAGTCCATCGCTGCAAATAAGGAAACGATCTTTTGCTTCAACTTCATAAACCATAAGCGCAGGTGCCAACGTTCCCTCACCCATAATTGCTTGAGTTAATAGCGAGCGTTGTGGGTGCTCTTTTGCATCTTCTATTGAGAGAGTCCCTTGATCCAATAATTCTTGTAAAACGGTGTGATCTCTACTTAATTGAGTTAGTTCATCACCGCGCAGTCGATAACAACGTGAATCACCAACATGAAGCAATGCCACATTCTCACCATTGTTGTACAACATCAGGGCGCTCAAAGTTGTTCCCATGCCCGTGAGTTCACTGTCTTGTGCGGCCACGCGACCAATTTCAGCATCAATGTCGTGAAGTGAATTCAGTAATAAGTCTTCTGCGGAATCTGGGTCAACTCCATTGCTATCAAGAATTGGGCAAAGTTGCGAGAGTGTTTTGATTGCACTCGCAGAAGCAACTTCGCCACCCGCGTGCCCACCCATGCCATCAGCAACAGCAAGCAAATGTGAATGAACTAGCGCGGAGTCTTCGTTTCCGGCGCGCACTAAACCAACAACCGAACGTGCGGAAGTTGTAAATAGTGACTGCGACTGTGAAGACACCAATCTCCCTCATCTTCCCTTGCGAAATTAATTCATTGAAGCAATCTGTGAGCGTAAGCCTAATGGTGCTAATCTTTGGTAAGTCTTACACATCAAAAGATCGCGTGAGTGGCGGAACGGCAGACGCGCACGGTTCAGGTCCGTGTACTCGCAAGGGTGTGGGGGTTCAAATCCCCTCTCGCGCACGTGAAAAACATAGACACCCCAAAAAGCACGCCGAAAATCTACGCACACAGAGGCGCTTCATTCGACTTCCCTGAGCACACACTCGCCGCCTATATGGCCGGTATAGAACAAGGTGCGCACGGGTTTGAGTGCGATCTTCGGTTAACAAAAGACTCAGTCCCAATCTTGTGGCATGACGCCACGATGGAGCGAACCGCCGGTTGTTCAGGAACTATCGCGGCACTTAACTACGAAGATATCTATGACCGTTACCCACAAGTTGTGCGTTTAGATGAATTCCTTGATCTAGCAATATTGCACAAAAAGGATTTAGCGTTAGAGACAAAACACCCTGTTCCAACAAGTAGAGAGATTGAGTCTGTACTTGCGAAAGAACTTATCTCACGGCAAAGTGAAATATTGGCTTCCGGAATAGAGATTTCAGTGATGTCATTTTCTTGGTTGGCGATCGAAAGCATTAGGCGATCAATGCCGGATATTAATACGGTGATGTTGCTTGGTTCTTTAAAAGCGAAAAAAAGGCGACGCTTCACCTCGGCTCAGACAATTGGGCCAGATGTTAAAATGCTTAAATCTCATCCGCAATTTATCGATGATGCCAAAAATGATGGCAAGCGCCTCTTTGTTTGGACTGTAGATGACCCACAAGATGTCGTATTTTGCGCCCAAAAAGGAATAGATGTTGTCATTACAAATAAGCCGTCACAGGCTCGTAAGGCGCTCGGCTATCCTTAAGCAATGAGCACATACGCCTATTTAGGTCCGGTTGGAACATTCACCGAGGCGGCTCTACACAAAATCACCACCAAGAACGATGAATGTTTACCGTTCGCCAACGTGACCGCCGCACTTGAAGCGGTACGCAAGGGGCACGCCACATTCGCCCTTGTTCCTATCGAGAATTCAGTCGAAGGCGTTGTTGCGCGAACTTTGGATGAGTTGGCAACTGGAGAACCTCTCGTTATTAGTGCAGAAGTAACCCTTCCAGTTTCCTTTGCTTTAATGGCAAAACCTGGAACTACATTAATAAAACGAATTGCCACGCATCCACACGCCGAAGCACAATGCAGAAATTACATTGCTGCCAAGTATCCGGCAGCAGAAGTTATCTCAACTAATTCCACAGCAGCTGCGGCAGAAGCAATCACCCGCGGCGAATTCGATGCTGCGATTGCTGCACCGATAGCTGCTACACATTACGGATTAGAGATTTTGGAAGAGAACATTGGCGATAACACAGGTGCTGTAACTCGATTTGTTTTAGTGACAAAACCTGGATCACTCCCAGAACAAACAGGTCACGATAGAACATCTTTAGCTGCGTTCATTGGGCGCGATCATGCAGGTGCCCTACTGGAAGTATTAACTGAATTTGGGGTACGCGGCGTCAACTTAACTTTCATTCAAAGTCGGCCAACTGGTCGCGAACTCGGTCATTATCATTTCATCATCGATGCCGAGGGCCATATTAACGAGGCGCGTGTTGGTGACGCACTCACGGGTTTACGTAGAATTTGCGAAGACGTTCGATTTCTAGGTTCCTATCCACGAGCCGATGAACAGGCACCAACTTCAACACAACGTACAAGCGATGAAGCATTTGCTGAATCCACACAATGGCTCAAGGCTGTAAGAGAAGGACGCGCAATATGATCGACATTAAGTATCTTCGAGAGAATCCAGAAGCGGTTCGCATTTCCCAACGTGGTCGCGGAGAAGATCCAACTATTGTTGATCAGATTTTGGCAGCGGATGACATTCGACGTCAGGCCATTGTTGAATTCGAAGCGCTACGCGCAGAACAGAATATTTTCTCTAAAACAATGGGATCTGCTAAACCAGAAGAGAAAGCAGCAATGCTTGAAAAAGGTAAAGAGTTATCTGCGGGAGTGAAGGCTGCTGATTCTCGAAGGGCCGAAGCTGAAGATAAGTCAGCACAACTAACTTTGTTGTTATCAAACCTTTTAGACCCTGCCGCACCAATAGGCGGAGAGGCAGATTTTGTTGTCTTAGAGCACATCGGTACACCACGTGATTTCACGAAGGACGGTTTCGCTCCAAAAGACCATGTAGAACTAGGCAAACTTCTCGGAGCTATTGACACAGAAAGAGGGGCGAAAGTTTCTGGTGCTCGCTCTTACTACCTCACTGGAGTCGGCGCACTCTTGGAGTTTGCACTAGTTAATTACGCGATCTCTAGCGCTGTAAAAGCGGGATTTACGCCTGTAATTCCTCCTGTATTGGTGAAACCTCCAGCCATGGAAGGTACTGGTTTTCTTGGCCAGGCCGCAGAAAATGTTTACCGACTTGAAAAAGATGACTTCTATTTAGTTGGTACAAGTGAAGTTCCACTGGCCGCCTATCACATGGATGAAGTACTCAACGCAGACAAACTTCCTTTGCGTTATGCAGGTTATTCAACATGCTTCCGCCGCGAGGCTGGCACATACGGAAAAGATACTCGAGGCATAATCCGAGTTCATCAATTCGATAAAGTCGAAATGTTCATCTTCTGTAAACCTGAAGACGCAGTTGCCGAACACCAACGCTTACTTCAATGGGAGAAAGATTTCCTTAACGCTATGGAAATCCCATTCCGTGTCATTGATGTTGCCTCTGGGGACTTAGGAGCAAGTGCGATTAGAAAATTTGACTGTGAAGCTTGGATACCAACTCAGGATGCTTACCGCGAGGTGACCAGCACATCCAACTGCACGGAATTTCAAGCGCGCCGTTTAAATATTCGCATGAAGGATGCCCAAGGTACAAAACATTTAGCAACACTCAATGGAACTCTTGTTGCTATTCCTCGCATGATTGTCGCGATTCTAGAAAATCATCAAAACGAAGATGGATCGGTCAATGTCCCTGCAGCTCTTCAACCATTCTTAGGAATGACAAGATTTGAGCTTGTGTGAACTTTCGCCCAAAACTTATAGCAACTGATTTAGATGGCACGATTGTCGCGCACTACGGTGCGATCTCTCAGCGAACCATTGATGTGTTCCGTAAAGCTCATGCCATGGGAATCCAAATTTTCTTTGTAACCGGTCGACCGCCTCGATGGATGCCAGAAATCAAAGATGCCTTTGGTATTGGTTCGGCAATTTGTGGCAACGGTGCGATGTTGTATGACTTACAAGCAGGTCTTGTTTTGGAAGAGTGGTTGATCCCTGTTGATGCACAAAAGCAAGCTGTCACAAAATTGCGTGCATCGATACCTGGTATTTCTTTCGCAGTTGAATCACATGAATATTTTCATCGAGAGAAGGCCTACGTTCCTCGTTGGGATGTTGGTTTAGATAATGTCGGCGTTGAGACCATTGAAGAAATCATGACTTCTCCTGCTTTGAAATTGTTGGCTCGTTGTTCTGAGCAAGAACTCACATCGGATGAGATGTTGGTTATCGCAAAGCGCGAACTCGATGGAATTGTGACTGTGACACATTCCAACCCAAATGAATCATTGCTTGAAATATCCACTCTCGGGGTTTCCAAAGGTGACACTTTGGCCAAGATGGCAGGGCGATTAGGTATTGGCGCCGAAGATTGCGTTTCATTCGGGGACAACCCCAACGATTTCTCAATGTTGGAATGGTGCGGGCGTTCGTATGCGATGGCCGATGGCCATCCAGAGGGAAAGAATCATGCGAAAGCCTTGGCACCACCTCACACTGAAGATGGCGTCGCTTCGATTATCGAGGAATTGATCCAACTTCCTTCGCGGGCCTAGTTTCAGGTAGATTACGCCGCGGAGGACTCGCATAGCGGCCGAGTGCACCGGTCTTGAAAACCGGCAAGGGAAACCTTCGAGGGTTCAAATCCCTCGTCCTCCGCTCTTTTCTACCTTTTATGAAGGTTGGTTCCAACCTTGGTATGTGGCTGAATTCATAGCCATTTACGCCTAATTACGCCTATGCACCTACTCCTTCAAGCGAGAAACTTCTCCCTTAGGCGTTTCTAACGCCATGCTCAAAAAGGGTAGAAGGAGATAGATAGATGTCTGGAGTTTTCTCAGCGACGAGAGCCAAAATTTCCGAAAAGACACTGCGAACTGACCGCTGGTGGTTACAACCAGCCTTCATTGTTCTCGTGCTCTCCTCTTTTATTGTGTATGCGACATTCCGAGCGTTTGAAAATGACAATTATTTCTCGGAGAGCAATGCACTGATCTCACCTTTCTATTCACCGTGTCTTTCTAAAGAGTGCGTGCCTGGTGCCTCCCTTGTCGGAACTCCTATTGGCATCCTTCACATCTTTGGTGCAACAGTTTCGCCTTCACTATTTATATTGCTCTTTCCATTGGGCTTTCGTCTCACCTGCTATTACTACCGCAAAGGTTATTACCGCTCTTTCTGGATGTCGCCACCAGCTTGCGCTGTAGCAGAACCACACAAAACCTATACAGGTGAAACTCGCGCCCCTCTTATTTTGCAGAACGCTCACCGTTACTTCTTTTACGCAGGATTGGTTTTAAACGTCTTCCTTTCTATTGACGCCGTTCTCGCATTTAGAGGACCAAATGACGTAACAGGAAAGATGGAATGGGGACACCTATCAGTAGGAACTCTCGTTCTGTTAGCAAATGCCACTTTCCTTTGGCTCTACTCAGCTTCTTGCCATACGTGCCGCCACACAATTGGTGGGCGCCTGCGCAACTTCTCCAAGCACCCCGTCAGATATAAGGCGTGGACTTATGTTTCAATCTTGAATCACAAACACCAAAATTTTGCATGGATCTCACTCTTTGGTGTGGCCTTTGCAGATTTCTATGTACGACTTGTCTCATCCGGTTCTATCACTAACTTCTTCTTCTTCTAAGGGGCGCTCACAATGTCTAATATCGAACGCCATGAGTACGACGTAATTGTTATTGGTGCAGGCGGTGCCGGTTTAAGAGCAGCCGTCGAAGCGCGCGAAGCAAACCTTCGCGTTGCCATCATCTGTAAGTCACTATTCGGTAAAGCACACACGGTTATGGCCGAAGGTGGCGCTGCTGCATCTATGGGAAACGTCAACGAAAAAGATAACTGGCAGGTGCACTTCAGAGACACTATGCGCGGCGGAAAATTCCTCAACCATTACCGAATGGCCGAACTCCACGCGAAAGAGTCACCAGATCGCATTTGGGAACTCGAAACATGGGGCGCTCTTTTTGATCGCACTAAAGAAGGAAAGATTTCACAACGCAACTTCGGTGGACATGAATACCCTCGCCTTGCACACGTTGGAGATCGAACCGGACTAGAACTTATCCGCACGATGCAACAAAGAATCGTTGCCCTTCAACAAGAAGACGGAAAAAACTCAGGCTCAATGGAAGCCAACATTAAAGTTTTCGCAGAACTAACAGTGACTGAGATCCTTAAAGAAAAGGGTCAAGTTTCTGGCGTTTATGGATACTGGCGCGAAAGTGGTGCTGAGGTTCTATTTGAAGCGCCAACAGTCATCATTGCAACAGGTGGAGTCGGAAAGACTTTCAAGATCACATCAAACTCTTGGGAAGGCACTGGCGACGGTCATGCCCTTGCTTTGAAAGCGGGAGCAAACTTGGTGGATATGGAATTCTTGCAATTTCACCCAACAGGAATGGTCTGGCCACCATCGGTTCGAGGAATTCTCGTTACTGAATCAGTGCGCGGAGAAGGTGGAGTTCTCACTAATACATTAGGTGAGCGCTTCATGTTCAAATACATCCCAGATGTTTTCATTGATAAGTACGCAGATAACGAAGCAGAAGCCGATCGTTGGTATCTCGACCAAGATAACAACCGCCGTCCTCCAGAGTTATTGCCTCGCGATGAAGTTGCTCGCGCTATCAACTCAGAAGTTAAAGCTGGTCGCGGTACAGAACATGGTGGCGTATTCCTTGATGTTTCAAAGCGCCTTAGCGCTGAAGTCATCAAGAAGCGCCTTCCATCTATGTGGCACCAATTCTTTGAACTCGCAGGCGTAGACATCACTAAAGAGCCAATGGAAGTTGGCCCAACATGTCACTACGTAATGGGTGGTGTTGAAGTAGAACCAGATACCGCTGCAGCGATCGGTGTACCAGGTCTCTATGCCGCGGGTGAAGTTGCAGGCGGAATGCACGGGTCAAACCGACTTGGCGGCAACTCACTTTCAGATCTATTGGTCTTTGGCCGTCGTGCAGGAATCGGAGCATCTGAGTATGCAAAGAAAGCCACACGAATTCCCGTAAGTGAGGAATCCATCAAGGCTGCTTCGGCAAGAATTGAAGCTCCATTTAGTCGCGAAGGCGGAGAGAATTCATATTCACTCCATGCCGAACTTCAAGAGATCACACATAACCTTGTTGGAATCGTTCGTACTGGAGCAGAACTACAAGAGGCAATCACAAAGATTGCTGATATTAGAAAGCGCAGTGCAAACGTTTCGGTTAGCGGTGGTCGTCACTTCAATCCAGGTTTCCACTTAGCTTTCGACTTAGACAACATGTTGTTAGTTGCTGAGAGCACTGCCAAGTCTGCAATCCTTCGCGAGGAATCTCGCGGTGGTCATACAAGAGATGATTTCCCAGGTATGAATAACAAATGGCGCCAGGTTAATCACATCTCAAGTTTTGATGGCAACCAAGTTAATATTAAGTCTCAACCACTTCCGTCAATCCCTAAAGAACTCTTCGACTTATTTGACGTGCATGAATTGGAAAAATACATGACGGCTGAAGAAGTTGCGAAAGGCGGTTCCAAATAATGACACGCAAACTCAATATGCGAATCTGGCGAGGTAACGCCACAGATGGCGGCTTAGAGAATGTTGTCGTTGAAGCCAATGAAGGTGAAGTAGTTCTTGATGTGATTCACCGTGTTCAGGCAACTCAGATGGGTGACTTGGCTGTTCGTTGGAACTGCAAGGCTGGTAAATGCGGTTCATGTTCCATGGAAATTAATGGTCGACCACGTCTTGCTTGTATGACGCAGATTTCTTCATTCAAGGATGAAGAAACCATTACCGTCACACCATTGCGCGCTTTCCCTGTTATCAAGGATTTAGTTACAGATGTTTCCTTTAACTATCGCAAAGCAATGGAAATTCCAGCCTACGCACACCCTGCCAATTTGGCCCCAGGCGAGGCTCGCATGGAGCAAGTAGATGTTGAGCGTAGCCAAGAGTTCCGCAAGTGCATCGAATGTTTCTTATGTCAGGACACCTGCCACGTAATTCGCGATCACGAAGAGAATAAGAAGTCCTTTGCGGGACCTCGTTTCTTCATCCGTATCGCCGAACTAGATATGCACCCGCTCGATACTTTGCGAAACCGTAAACAGACAGCACAAGAGGAGCACGGCCTTGGAATGTGCAACATCACCAAGTGTTGTACCGAAGTATGCCCAGAGCACATTCACATCACTGACAACGCGATTATCCCTATGAAAGAGCGCGTAGTAGACGTGAAATATGATCCTCTACGGTGGTTGGGCTCCAAGATTCGCAAACGTGAGGGTATTGTTTAATACATGCGTTTGATCTTTCGTTGGGCAGCTTTAACTTTGGCATTCTGGGCAGCTACTTCTTTAGTGCCTGGAATTACAGTTAATGGCGGCTTCGGTACCTATCTTTGGGTAGCCCTTCTCTTTGGTCTTATTAACGCGTTCTTTGGCTCCCTAGTTAAAGTCCTGACCTTCCCCGCAACCTTGATTACTTTTGGGTTATTTATATTTGTTGTTAACGCAGCAATGTTGATGCTCACTGCTCGCTGGAGTAGCGCTTTAGATGTAACAGGATTTTGGTCGGCGCTCTTCGCAAGTTTGATCATCAGCTTGGTGACGAGCATTCTTCGAAGTTTCTATAAGAAGGCAACGCCATTCTAAAATCTGCTCGCTGGGTAGCACTCGGTGGAGTTCTTGGTTCATTGCTTCGCTGGGGCCTTGCTACATCTTTTGACGAGAACAGGTCTGGAACTCTTAAAGCTAACTTAATAGGTGTTGCCCTCGCTTCTTTCTTTCTGGTCTTTATGGAACGCCAAGGTAGCGACACCTTGCGTCACTTTTTACTTCCTGGCTTTTGTGGTGGACTCACAACTTTTTCTGCAGTGATGTTGCTTTCGTTGCAATCAATGAACACCCAGTCTTTGCCTATTCCAACAGGGGTCGGACTTAACTATTTACTTGAAACAGTTCTCTTAAGTTTGCTCGTTGTCGCGATCTGCATCCCAGTAGCACGTAAGTTCATACCGGTACGTTCATGACTGCCTTATACATAATGTTGGGTGCCGCAGTTGGTGCTCCATCGAGATTCTTACTTGATCAATTTCTGCGTAAGTACATCGCGTACCCATATGGAATATTGCTCATCAATGTCTTAGGTTCATTTGTTATTGGTCTCACCGTCGTCCAACATCGAGGGTCATCAGCTTTTATAGTCGCAGGATCCCTGACAACCATGCAGGCGCTTGTAGCTGTAGGTTTCGCTGGTTCCTTTACAACCTGGTCAACATTTATTCTTGACTTGTACCTGGCCTATGAAAATAGGCAGTACAAAAGCGCACTGACAAATATTCTGTTGTCCTTGATTTTTGGACTTATCGCCGTCCAACTAGGAATGCGCTTAGCGGGATAAGTAAGCCATCCACGCTTCGATTTCATCTGGATGTCGAGGCAAATTAAAACTCAATACTTTGCATCCATCTTCTGTGACAACCACATCGTCCTCGATACGAATTCCGATTCCACGAAATTCAGGCGCGAATAGTTCATCATCACTTTGAATATAGAGACCTGGCTCAACAGTGAGTACTTGACCTACTTCTAGTACACCCTCAATGTATTGATCTTTACGAGCTTGGGCACAGTCGTGAACATCCATACCCAACATATGGCTGACTCCATGCAAGGTCCAACGACGATGCAGTGAAACATCAGGTTGCATGGATTCCTCTGCTGAAACACTCAAGACACCCATGTCTGCTAATCCTCGGGCAAGAACTTCCTGGGACGCCCGATTAATGTCAGAAAACTTGGCTCCAGGTTTCACTGCAGCAAAACCAGCAAGTTGTGCCTCATAGACCACCATATATAAGGAACGTTGAGCAGGCGAAAACTTCCCATTGATAGGCAGGGTTCGGGTGATATCTGCTGTGTAGTAAGAATCCATTTCGACACCAGCATCAACAAGGATTAATTCACCTGGTCGCACTTCACCATCATTCTTAATCCAATGAAGGACGCAAGCATGAGAGCCGGAGGCGGAAATAGTTGTATACCCAACATCATTTCCTTCAATACGTGCGCGACCAAAGAATGCTGCTTCAACAACACGCTCCCCCCGCTTTGTTGCAACAGCTGAAGGAAGTGCGCGGACAATGTCAGCAAATCCGCGTTCGGTGGAATCACA
>CAIYRR010000009.1 GCA_903928745.1 uncultured Actinomycetes bacterium
ATGGGAGGGGACTGTAAATCCCCCGGCTCTGCCTTCGAAGGTTCAAATCCTTCACCCGCCACCAGTAAGACTTTTCATGCCGAGGTATTTCTGTAAATCCCCCTACCTTCGAAGGTTCAAATCCTTACACCAAGCCACCAGGTTTTCCTTCATCGTCGTAAACTCAAGCCATGACACTCAAGGGACGCATCTTCGTTTGGGTGCAATTTGCCTGTCTTGGTTTGATCATCTTTAATCCGTTAGCAGTTTTGAATGATCCGATTGTTTTATCTGTGGCTGGGATACTCGCTGTTGTCGCTTGGGCAACATTATTCGCTGCATATGTGCGCCTGAAGGATTCATTGACAATCTATCCAGAACCCCGAGAAAACGTTCCTTTTGTCCAGAAAGGTATATATAAATACATTCGCCACCCGATGTATTTAGGGGTGATTCTCTTTTCCTTGGCGATGTGTTTGGCACGAACTCATTGGTTGAGTTGGATCTTCTTTGCCGTTCTTGTGATTGATCTTCACTTCAAGCACAGTTATGAGGACAAGTTATTAGCTTTGAAATGGCCCGAGGCGTTGGAATATCAAGAAAAGGTTGGCGCCTTGATTCCGAAATTTATATTCAGGAAGTAGTTCGAAACTTTCTCCGGGGGGTGTTAATTCTCAGTACCGCTGGTAAATTCCCCTGATGGCAAAGAATCCGTTTCGCAAACCTTATGTATTCAGTAAAAAGTGGGCGATCTGGGATGCAATCATTATTCCGTTTGGGATCTATGCCAATCTCAAGCCAACAGGGGAAACTTTCGGCAGTTTCGTCGCTAATGCAATAACGACCATCTGTCTTTTTGTAATTATTCCGTGGGTAATTATGCGTGTTAGGCGCGCACGACATGGGAGAACACCTCAAGGCAAATATTACGAAATGAACGATCCTGCAATCAGTCATGCAATTTTGGAGCTGCCATCGGGCAAAAAACCTCGAACTACTGCGCAAGTCACATTGGATAATGGAGTTCTTGTTATTTCTGGCGCCAACGTAAACGTTGCTGAAATTAAATCAGTCAGAATTGGAGATCCCAGGAGTCGTTTGAAAATCCCGTTTAAAGTGATGACCTGGTCCGCTCTCCTGGGCTCTCTCTATTTCATTATGCAACCATTTATTCTCATCTTGTATCTTGACTATGTGCCTGCAATTGCGGCGAGTTTTCCGAATAGCGCACCCGCTTCAAGGGCCAAGGTTTATGAAATCCTTCACACACACGCGCCGTTATCATTTTTTGTACATTCACAAGCATTGCTGGCGCCCGCTTTGAAAGCGGTGGGGGTATCGGTTGCGTTTGGACTCATTTTTAGAGTCCTAAAATTTCAGGTGGCTTTCGTTATTGAGACGACAACTGGCAAAGTGTTCTTTCTCCCTTTTAGGGTTCCACGGAATCCTTTCAAGAACATGAAATTAGCTACCAGACAGAAGAAGTTCATCAAGAAAGTAAAGATTGCTATGAAATCGGCTCGTCGGAACCAAAAATCGGAGTCGTAGGTCCCAGCGCTCTATTTAAAGAGAATGTCCGATTCCTCCCTTTTCTGATTGTGACTACCCTTTTTTCATACTCTTTCTTTAGGGTTTCCACTCAACCTGCGCATATTCATTTCTCAGCTGCGGTGTTACTTTCGTCGGAATTTCACAACTTCCAAGGAAGCGAGTTGTTATATGAAGAAGAATTCAAGAAGTTTTGTGGCAGTGACTGCTGCAATTGGTCTAGTCATGCTCGGCGTTAATTACGCTCCAGTGGCCAACGCAGCCGGAACTCTTACAGTCTCCATTGGTGCATCAGTTCCTTTAACTGGATCGCTGGCCAAAGAGGGTCTGCTAACAAAAGAGGGATATCAATTCTGCCAAACGAAAGTGAACGCAGTGAGCCTGTTCACCATTGGTGGGAAGTCGATCAAACTTGATATTACATATCAGGACGACACCTCCAAGCCAGACCTTGCTGCTCAGAACTTGTCGAAGTTCAATGACAAGGGAATGAAATTGATTCTCAGTTCATATGGATCTGCAAACGTGAATGCACAGGCTGCTGTTGTTGAACTCAACAAGCAGACTATGGTCGATTCAGGTGGCGCCGATGACAACATCTTTAACAAGGGGTACACACGTACATTTAACGTAATGTCACCTGCAAGTGAATACGCATCAAGCATGGTCAAGGCAATTAACGATCTTGCTCGACCAAAGCCAGTGAAATTCGCATTCCTTTCTGCTGATGACGGCTTCTCGAAGACTGTTACTGCTGGTGGAATCAAGACCGCGAAGGCACTTGGGTTTACAACAATGGATCCTCAGTACTTCCCAAATGCAACTTCAGATGTAAGCGCTGCTCTCAATAAGATCAAGGCTGATAAGCCAGATGTCATTATTGGTTCAGTCCACTTCGTTGAAGGCGTTGCGCTGATTAAGCAGTCCAAGGAATTGGGAGTTCAACCTCAGTCATTTGCTGAGACCGTAGCTCCACCAATCCTTGAGTTCGCTTCCACTTTAGGACCTCTAGCTGAGAACGTTCTTGGTTCAAGCCAGTGGACATCAACAACTAAGGGTCGTGACAAGTACTTCGGCACTGCTGCAAATTATGCAACAGAGTTCGCGGCAGCCTTTGGTCATGAAGCCACTTATCACAACGCAGAAGCAACAGCTGCTTGCTTAGCAATGGTGATGTCAATTGAAAAGGCAAAGTCAATCGATGCAGATAAGGTCCAAGCCGCACTTAAATCACTCAACACGATGTCCTTCTTTGGAACGATTCATTTCGATTCAACCGGACAGAACAGCTCGAAGCCAATGTCAGTGATTCAGATTCAAAAGGGCAAGATCATTACGGTCTGGCCTCGAATCTCTGCCCAGGCCAAGATGATCTGGCCTTATGCCAAGTAGTTGGATTAAAGGTCGCTAACGGTGGATACATTCCTCCAAGTAACGGCTTATGGCCTACTCCAGGGAGGGCTCCTCGCGCTAGTCGCGGTGGGGTTCTCTCTGGTGTGGGGCATTATGAATATCGTTAACTTGAGTCATGGTGCATTCGTAATTCTTGGCGCCTACATTGCGTGGGAAATGCAAAGCTGGTTTGGGCTAGATCCCTTTCTCGGGATGTTTGTCTCGGCTGCAGTTCTCTTTTGTATCGGTTACGTTATTCAACGGTACCTCATCAACTTAATTGTTAATGGCCCAGTATTTATCACGCTTCTTCTGACATTTGGCATCAATATGATTTTCATCCAAAGTATGAACTTGATATTTACAGCTGACTTTAGAAGCATCCAAACTTCTTACGGAAGTAATAGTTTGAAAATTGGAGCTATTCACATCCCAGTGGTTCGTCTGCTTGCATTCTTGCTTGCCATCCTCATCTCTTTTGCATTGGTGGCATTTGTAAAACGCACACGCACTGGACTCTCAATTATGGCGACAGGTATGGATCGCGGTGCTGCCAGACTTATGGGAATTCGCGCCAGACATGTATACGCAATCACTTTTGCCATCTCGGCTGCATTAGCTGGAATGGCAGGCACGATGATTGCCACTATCGAAACTTTTGACCCAGCAAAGGCCGGAAAATTTACGCTGATGGCCTTCGTTGTAGCGGTTCTTGGGGGACTTGGAAATTTGTATGGTGCCCTAGTTGGTGGCTTACTTATTGGCTTGGTTGAATCTTGGGCGGGTCAATATCTTTCTGGTACTTGGGTTAACGGAATCGCATTCCTTGTACTGATCATCGTCCTTATCTTCCGCCCAAATGGCTTGGTTGGTAAGGCCTTTTACGCAGCACGAGTGGAGCTCTAATGACAACGACTCCTGAAGTAAAAATAAGCAGGAATTTACTGCATACCTGGATACCTTCTGTTGTTGCAGTTCTTGCTGTCATCGGGGCACTCATTTTGAAATCACATATCCCTGGTGGTGAATTGCGTGCGGTGGCTACGATTTTTATGTTCATTGCTCTTTCGCAAGCCTGGAACATCATTGGTGGTTTTGCGGGATACGCCTCATTTGGACAAGTTGTCTTCTTTGGAATGGGAGGGTATTTCACTGCAGTAGTCATGTTGAAATACCACTTCAGTTTCTGGGTAGCTATGCCATTGAGTGGTCTATTCGCAGCCGTCTTTGCGATGTTAATTGGCCTGCCTTTGCTCAAACTCAAAGGTCACTATTTCGCTATCGCAACTCTTGGCGTGGCAGAAGGTATGCGCGAAGTCGTTATCAACTTGCCTGATCTCACAGGCGGTGGCGCCGGTATCAGCGTGCCAATTGCAGGAACGTTTGCCAAGACGCAATACCTGGGGGATGGTGGTTTCTATTTACTCTTCCTTGGGCTTGCAATTTTCTCCGTTGGCATCGGAACTCTAGTTTCGCGTAATAAATTTGGATACGGATTGCGGGCAATTCATCAAAATGAAGATGCTGCTGCTGCTGTCGGTATCAATACCGTACGAAGCAAAGTTATGGCTTATGGATTGTCGGCATTTATGACTGGCATGGTTGGCGCTAGTTACGTTTTCCAGCAAGTAACAATCTTCCCAGAGCGTTTGTTCGATGTTGAAATTACGGTGTTGATGATCATGATGGTTGTCATCGGAGGAAGCGGAACTGTTATCGGACCACTTCTCGGTGCACTCGGTCTCCAATTCATCTCAGAGTATTTGCGCGAGCACTTCACAAGCGGTCATACATTTATCTTGGGCTTGATCATCATTCTTGCTGTAATTCTCATCCCACAAGGACTTGTTAATTACATTCGAGAAGGAAGACGAACGAAACAGTATTCGTTACTGACCAATATTCGGAGGTACCGACTATGAGTGAGATCCCAGTACTGGAAACTCGTGGCCTAGGGCGACGATTTGGTTCCTTAGATGCTGTTTCAGATGTTTCATTTAGCGTTCCCAAAGGCATGATTCTTGGTGTAATCGGTCCAAATGGTGCAGGTAAAAGTACCTTCATCAATTTGGTAACCGGCCACATAAAACCTACCTCTGGCAAGGTTTTCATCGAAGGTAAAGATATGACGGGTGCCGCTCCGTGGGATATTGCACGTGCGGGAGTTGCTCGTACTTTCCAGATTGTTAAGCCTTTCAATGGAATGACAGTGCGTGAAAACATTGCCGTTGGCATTCTGTATGAACCACATGGGACAAACCGTATGGCTGTTGCACTGCGTGAAGCGGACGAGGTATTGCATACGGTTGGCTTAGCTGGTCAAGGAGAGCGTCGTCCGAACGAACTCTCAACCGCTGATGTAAGGCGTTTGGAGTTTGCTAAGGCACTCGCATCTCGTCCTCGGCTCATACTCCTGGATGAAGTTATGGCGGGATTGCGCCCAACAGAAATCGGACCAAGTCTTGATTTGATTCGTGAACTCAAAGCGCAAGGCACGACTGTCATCGTTGTCGAGCATGTGATGAAAGCAATCGTGGCAGTCAGTGATGAAGTTCTCGTTCTGGCGCAAGGAAAGGTCTTGATGCAAGGAGACCCACATGAAGTGCTTGCGGACCCGAGGGTGATTGAGGTTTACCTCGGTCACCGATATGCAAAACGTCAGAAAGGTAACTCCTGATGCTAGAAGTTAAACAACTTACAGCTGGTTACGGACGCACTCAAGTACTTTGGGAGATGGACTTAACTGTTGGCAAGAATGAGATTGTGGCACTTGTTGGTCCTAACGGAGCAGGAAAGTCCACACTACTTCGTGCAATCACTGGAATGATTCCTGTTCGCTCTGGATCGGTAACTTTTGATGGTCAAGTTATCCAAGGTCAATCAATTGAAGAAATCGTTACACGTGGAATCGCACATGTACCTGAAGGTCGTCGCCTTTTCCCAGGCTTAACTGTCCGTGAAAACCTGCAGTTAGGTGCGTGGCGCACACGAGATACAAATATCGATCACGTCGTCGAACTCTTTCCTCGATTAGGAGAGCGCCTTGATCAAGTGGCAGGCAGCATGTCAGGGGGAGAGCAACAACAATGTGCAATTGCTCGAGGCCTCATGAGTAAGCCAACACTTATTATTATTGACGAACTTTCTCTTGGACTAGCACCCGTTGTGGTCGATGAAATTATTCAACGACTTCCTGGCATCGCCGAATCAGGAACATCAATCCTGATGGTAGATCAAGACGTTGATGCTGCACTAACAATCGCAAGTACCGCTTATGTATTAGAAGCTGGGCACCTGGTGCTCTCTGGCAAAGCGGCGGACCTTCTTGCAGATCCACGAGTACAGGAGAGTTACCTCGGAGTTGGTTAAGTAAGCAAAAAACGCTTATTTCACACTGTTCTGTGAATAATAAACTGGAATTTACCTTCCACGAAAAAGGTATCTCCAGTGAAAATTGGTTTGCCATTTCGAAGGTAGTGCACTTGCCGCAAAAGTAAGTAGAGACCAGACCGTGGCCTATCTCTTCCCCAACCAATTTCATTAGAACTTATTGCATGGATTTCTGCGCGGGCTCTCACGGGATGCTTTCTGATGGAATCAAGAGCCGCGAAAACTGAGCCCTTCGAAATGCGCTTAAGAATTGCGGGAGTGAGTTCTTCAATATTGAAAGTGTCGTAAGAGAATGCCACTACTTCGCCATCGGCGGTTATGGCGCGCTCGATATGCAAGACATCGCTATCTTCACTTATTTGCAAGTCTTTCGCTTCTGTAGCTGTTGCTTTTCTAATTTCACTAGAGCGCGTAATCATTTCTGCTTTGTGGCCCATTTCGCGAATCGTTTGCGTAATGGATCGCAATTCTTGCAACCCAGCGCGCACGGAATCGCCAAAATCTGCGATATATGCGCCAGAACCATGGCGAATATCAATCAAGCCTTGAGTTTCAAGAGAGCGCAGCGCAGTTCTGATTGTTACACGCGCGACACCATATTGGTCAGCCAATTCGAATTCGCCAGGGATCTTCCCCCCTGCTTCCCACTCATGGCCAAGGATTCGGATGCGCAGGTGGTCTCTCACCTGGTCCCCTAAGGAGCCAGAGGTTTCTTTCGAAAGATTCTTTCGAAAACCTATTGACATATTTTTATCCTCAAGTATTGTCTGCTCTAAGTTGTAGTACAACTATAGAGGAGTTTGTCGCAAATGTTAATACCGTACAAGGCTATTGATTGGGAGAACGAAAAGTTAGTCCTCCTTGATCAAACTTTGCTGCCTGTACAAGAGGTCTATGAAACATATGACACCGTCGCGCCCCTTATCGATGCGATTCAAAGATTGGTTGTGAGAGGGGCTCCAGCATTGGGAGTCACAGGGGCCTACGGCGTTGTCATTGCAATGGATCAAGCTGCACGCGAAAATTGGACTTCAGAACAGTTTGAGAAAGCGCTCGATGATTTACGCGATGCTCGACCTACCGCAGTAAATCTTGCCTGGGCCGTCGAAAAAATTCGCGTAGAGACAAGTAAAGGCAGAGACGCAGTTCTTGCGATCGCCCACAAATTTGCAGAGGAAGATCGCCAATCGAGTACAGATATGGGAAATATCGGTGCCGATTGGCTTATTAACGCTTTGGGAAAGAAACCACTTACTTTGCTGACGCATTGCAATACTGGCTCACTTGCGACTACCGGGACTGGGACCGCATTGGGAGTAATTCGCGAAATGTACACACGCGGATTAGTAGCAGAGGTGTACGCAGACGAGAGCCGGCCACTACTTCAAGGTTCTCGTCTGACGGCGTGGGAGCTTATGAAATCTGGGATCCCACATCGGATTCAGCCAGATAGTGCAGCCGCAACCGCGATTTTGAGTGGACGCATTGATGCGGCGCTCATTGGCGCTGATCGCATTGCCAAAAATGGTGACTCTGCAAACAAGATTGGATCTCTTGGTGTGGCTCTTGCCTGCCATGAGGCAGGCATACCTTTTCTCGTTGTTGCTCCAGAATCAACAGTAGATCGCAACATTGCTACGGGAAAAGATATTCATATTGAGATTCGTGGAGATGAGGAGCTCACCTTTTTCAAAGGTATCCAAGTAGCGCCAACAGGAACAAAGACTTTTAATCCAGCTTTTGATGTCACACCTGCGAAATACATCAGCGCAGTAATCACCGAACTAAAAGCCTATGAAATAGGCAAAGGAGAAACGCTATGAGTGAGTATCAGCCCCTTCACGAACTTGTAGCGCGTTCACAAAAACTAGGCGCAGATCAAGAACTCGTCGTCTTTGGTGGAGGAAACACTTCTAGTAAAGGTGAAATTCACGATCATCTTGGACGCCTCAAAAAAGTACTTTGGGTTAAAGGTTCTGGCGCCGACATGCAATACGCCGTTGATAAAGATTATCCAGGGCTCTACCTAGAGGAATTACTAGCACTTCAAGAATTTTCCGAGATGACCGATGACTTGATGGTTGATTATGTAACTCGTGCTCTCGTTGATCCAACATCACGCCGGCCTTCAATCGAAACTCTCTTGCATGGGTTCTTGCCTGCAAAACATATTGACCATGTTCACTCAGATGTAATTTGTGCGCTTACTAATCACCCACAAGGTGAGAAGGCGGTAAAGGAAGCCCTTGGAGATGGATTCGCGTACGTAGATTGGATGCGACCAGGTTTTGCACTATCTAAAGCCGTCGGAGCGCTAAAAGATTATGACGGCGTTGTGCTTGCTCATCACGGCTTAGTTGTATGGGATGAAGACACAGACCTCTGTTATGCAAAGACAGGCGTGGCAGTCAAGAAAGCTGATGACTACTTAAACTCCTTGAATAAGCGCCCGGAAGCAAACTTTGTTCACCACGATCTATCCGATGATGAGTTGAAAGAATTACTTCTTGCCTTGCGCGGAAAAATCGGAAAGAAGCAAGTTCTTCGAATTGATTCACGTCTTGCCGAAGTCGCCTCTCGTGATGACCTCGCCCAAGTATTAGCAGCGGGAGTTTCAAGCGCGGATCACATGATGCGTATTCGTCCTAAGTCTGCAGCAGTAACACTAGGCAATGTCGATGAGGGTATTGATAAATACCGCGCCGATCATCAAGCCTATTTTGAAGAGAACAAGCACCTTATTACGCCTGGGTACTCAAGCCATGGTGATGATCCGAAAGTTGTACTTGTACCTGGCGTTGGCGCAATAACCGCGGCAAGCACTTTGAAAGATGCAGCGATGCTTGCTGACATCGCTACGCATACCCATAAAGTTGCAGCACGTGTGAGAGATGTATTCGGTGAAGGTCGTTCATTGCCAACGTCGGAAATATTTGGATTTGATTACTGGCCACTAGAGCTTTTCAAATTGAAATCACGGCCAGCACCCGCACGTTTTGATGGACACATCTTCATTGTGACTGGAGCAGGTAGTGGAATTGGACGTGGAATCGCAATCGAACTTGGCAAGCAAGGCGCACATGTTGCTCTGGCCGATATCGAAGAAGCGGGCCTTGCAGAAGTCGAAGCGATTTTCAAAGAGAACAAGAGCAACCCACCACTTCTTATTGTTGGCGATCAGTCCAACGAGTCTGATGTAAAAGCCACTGTCACGCGGACTATTCGCCAATTTGGTGGGTTAGATGGAGCGGTGATTAACGCTGGAATTGGTGTTTCGGATCTATTAGAAGAACTTGACGTTGCAAAATGGCGCCGAGGTTTGGATATCAATTTAACAAGCGCTTTCATGCTGACCAAAGAAGCCATGACTGTCATGCGCAAGCAAAAAATGGGCGGATCACTGGTCTACGTTGCCAGCAAGAATGCATTTGCACCTGGCGCAGGTTTTGGTGGTTACTCCGTATCAAAAGCAGGAATGCTCCAGCTGATGCGCATTGCAGCACTCGAAGGCGGAAGCATTGGTATTCGATGCAACGCAGTCAATCCTGATGCTGTGTTTGATAACAGCAAATTGTGGGCGGGTGGCATTCGCGAACAACGCGCCGCAGCACATGGTGTTAAGCCAGAAGATCTTGAAGATTTTTACGCTTCGCGAAATATCCTGAAAGCTCGAGTGAGAAGTGTCGACGTTGCACAAAGCGTCGCTTACCTCCTGAGTGATGAATCGTCACGCACAACTGGCAGCGTAATTGCTGTGGACGGGGGTGTGGCGGCTGCTTTCCCGCGGTGAGCGAGATGGCGCTACCGATTCAACTCCGTGAATCGGTATCTAGTAGGAGGTAATGAATGAAGGCAGGAAAGATCAGACTGCTTGCTGTTACTACCGCTGCGTTGGTGTTAACTACCACCGCGGTGCAGGTCAGCCAAGCAGCAACAAAGCCAGCGCCATTTGCCGCAGGCCCAGTAAAGATTGCACTCGTGCAAAATTCAGGTGCTGGCGATTACTTCCAGCAGTGGACTAACGGCGCAAAGAAGCAAGCTACAGCCGTTGGATTCGACATGCAGATTTACGATGCACAAGCTGACGCAGCAAAGCAAGCAACCGACATGGAAACAGCAATCGGTTCAGGCGTTAAGGGAATCATCGTTGATCATGGAAATGCCGACACAATGTGCCCAGGAATCAACAAGGCCATTGATGCAGGAATTCCAGTTGTTGTTTACGACAACGACATTCGCAAGTGCGCACCACGCGCAGTCTTCACATCCCAGAGCGATGAGGCACTTGCCACTGCAGTTCTCGGACAAGCAATCAAAGATCTTGGAAAGAACAAGACTGTTGGATATGTCAACGTTCTTGGTATCGCTCCACTAGATCGTCGCCACCTCGTATGGCTCAAGACAGTAAAGGCCCAAAGCTGGACTCAGAAGTTCTTCGTCGGCAAGTGGTCAAACTCTGTTGCAACAGATAACGCTCAATTGGTGGATGCAGCCCTTAAGGCCAATCCAAAGATTTCAGCAATCTTTGCTCCATACGATGAACTATCCAAGGGAACAATTTCTGCTATCTACCAGAACAAGTTGCAGAGCAAGATCAAGGTCTACGGAATCGACATCTCAAACGCAGATATCGATCTCATGACTAAGGCTGGCAGCCCATGGACAGCAACAGCTGGTACTGATCCAAACGCGATCGGTGCAGGCGTAGTTCGCGTTATGGCTCTCAAACTAGCCGGACAGCAAGCATCCAATGTCGTCTCATTCCCAGGCGTATTGATCACTGCTAAGTTCTTGAAAGATAACAAGATCAAGAACATGGTCGACCTTCGTGCCAAGCTTCCTTCATTGAGCATGACCAAGGCCGCATCTGCTGCATGGATCCCATCAGTAACTTTCTAATCTAGGAAACTAGGGACGAAAGACTAAGAGTTGAAGAGGTGAGTTGATGAAGAAATCGCTTGAGATTAGGTCCGTTCGAAAGTCGTTCGGCACCAATGAAGTACTGAAAGGTATTTCATTTCGCATTGAACCAGGAGAGATTGTCTCTCTTCTTGGTGCAAACGGTGCTGGAAAATCGACTTTGATCAAGATCCTCTCGGGTGCATTTACTGAATTTGACGGCGAGATCTTTATTAACGATCAACCCGCAAACATCGGCTCACCTCTTCAAGCTCGGTCTCAAGGAATTGAGACCGTTCACCAAAAGATTAATGAAGGAATTGTTGCCGGCCTCACTGTGGCCGAGAATTTACTCTTTGACCGCATTGCTCTCGGAGAAATTTCTCGCTTTGCAACACCTGCGAAAATGGTTCGTGAAGCACGCGAAACCCTTAAATCCCTAAATCTTGACTGGGATGATGAAATGCTCAAGGACGATGTTTTCAATCTAGGAATTGCAGATCAACAGCTTTTACTATTGGCGCGCGCACTTTCTCATAATCCGTCACTTCTGATTCTTGATGAGCCTACATCTGCGCTCTCGAACGCTGAAGTAAGTCGCCTTTTTGAGATTATTCAGCAGTTACGTACAGATGGAGTCGCAATTTTGTACGTCTCTCACCGTTTGGGTGAGATAGATGAACTTGCTGATCGACTTGTTATTTTGCGCGATGGCGTAATTCAAACTATTCAGAGCAAACCATTTAATTGGTCAGAAGCCCTTCATGACATGCTTGGTATGGACCTTCGTGAAGCACAATTTGGGATTGAAGAAGAGCGCGGAACTAATGTGGTCCTCTCCGTCAAAGACGCGCAGATTTTTGAAGAAAGTAATTCTTGGTCAATTGATATCCGAAGCGGCGAAGTGACTGGAGTAATCGGTCTCCTTGGCGCAGGAAAAAGTGAATTTGCGCGCTCCCTATTTGGCGCAGAGAAATTTAAGGCCGGGGCCGTTGAATTTCTTGGAGAAGTCTTCAATCCCAAAACACCTGCAGATGCAATCAAAAAAGGTGTTTTCCTAATTTCGGAAGATCGCGCCCGAGATGGAATTCTGGAGAGTTGGTCAATCGCAAATACAACAAGCCTTCCCTTTTTGAAGAAAATTGCATCAGGGTCGCTTATAAATTTTGGCAAGGAGAACGATTTAGCGGCCAAGATGGTTGAGAAATTGAAAGTTGTCAGCCAATCCTATAAATCCACCGTTGATTCGCTCTCTGGTGGGAATCAACAAAAAGTAATGGTTGGGCGCTGGCTCATGCAGAATTCGCGTTTGCTCTTGCTCGATGAACCCTTTAGAGGTGTCGATATCGGGGCCAGACGTGAAATCGCGGGTCAAATCCGAGAGCTTGTTAGAGAAGGAAACGCAGCAATCATTTTTTCGTCCGATATCGACGAGATACTCGAATCTGCAGACAGAGTTTTAATTATGGTCGAGGGCGATATTAAGTTTGATAGTTATTTGTCTGAAACATCCCGTAATGAAATCATCCAGAAAATGTCGGAGGTCGCATAATGAAGAAAGCACGTACATTAAAGACAAAGGCGGAGTTTTCTGCCCGTGATTTCTTAGTGAAATACGGCTTTATCCTCGTAACGCTCATTTCATTTATCTCCTTCTTTTCTACGCAAGACACCTTCCGACTTTCTACAACCTTCTTCTCTATGTTGAAATACACCTCCGTTGTAGCAATTACTGGTCTCGGAATCACGTTTTCTATGGCAGTTGGAGGTTTGGATCTCTCCGTTGGCGCCATGGCAGGAATGGCAGTCACTCTCTCTGCTATGACAATGGTTATCTACGATAAATCGGCGGTTGTGGCGGTCGTACTGGTTCTACTGGCCGGCGTGCTCATTGGCTGCCTGAATGCATTCCTCATTGTTGTGCTGAAAATTCCTGATCTCTTAGCAACTCTTGCTTCGATGTTTGCAATCATGGGTCTTAAATTAGTACCGGTAAAAGGTCAATCTGTATCTTCAGGAATGATGATGCAAGATGGAACTACAGCACCAGGTAAATTTACAGACACGTTTTTGAAAATCGATGCAGGTCAATTGGGACCAATTCCGTATGCTGTTATTTTATGGATGGTTCTCACTGTTGCTTGTTGGTTCTTCCTCACCAGAACTACATGGGGACGGGCCATGTACGCAGTGGGATCGAACCCTGAAGCATCACTGTTGGCGGGAATCAACGTTAAGCGTTATCGCGCGCTGGCATACATTCTTTCAAGCGTTCTTGCTTCCATTAGTGGAATGATTTTGGCCTCTCGAATCGGGCAAGGCGATATCAGCGCAGGAAACTCTCTTCTCTTAGATTCCGTCGCAGTCTCTTTAGTTGGCACATCTGTGTTGGCTATGGGTAAGCCAAATGCATGGGGAACTGCGTTAGGCGCATTCCTTATCGGTGTTGTTATCACGGGTCTGACGATCGCTGGATTCCCTTATTACGGCCAGGATGTTGTTAAAGGAGCAGTATTGCTCCTTGCTCTGATCTTCTCCTTCACTCTTTCGCGCAAAAAATCTCGATTCATTTCTGCTGTATAGGAGACAGTTAAGTGGAATACACATACGAATTTCTTTCAACTGACAATATTGTCGGCTATCTTGCTTCTCGACCAGAGACTTCCTCGATTATTGATACCAATTCGATCGTCGAGATCAAGGAAGTGGGAGACGGCAATCTCAATCTCGTCTTTATTCTCAAAGACAATCTAGGCAAAGGGATAGTTCTTAAGCAGGCGATTCCGTATGTACGTCTAGTTGGACCTTCCTGGCCAATGTCTCCAGATCGTGCTCGAATTGAGTATGAAACAACGGTTATCCATTCTCAGGCGGCGGCACATCTAGTTCCAGAAATCTATTTCTACGATACAGAGCGATTCATTATTGCCATGGAGGATCTCTCTGATCACAAAGTGTGGAGGACTGCACTTAACAATGGTGACATTAATTATGGCAGCGCTGAATCCGTGGGTGAATACATAGCGAAAGTAACCTTTGCGACTTCTATATTTGGAGCAGGGGCTGAAGCCCACAAAAAAGGAATTGCACGTGCAATTAATCCTGAGATCTGCCTCATTACAGAGGATTTAGTCTTTACCGAACCCTATTTCCCAGGTGACCGAAACTCCTATCTGCCAAGTAATGAAGCCGATGCGCAGGCAATCATTAACGATGAGCAGATGGTGCTAGAAATGGGCCATCTCAAATTTAGCTTCATGACAGCATCCGAGGCACTTATTCATGGTGATCTTCATACGGGTTCAGTCATGGTGAAATCCGATGCTGCGGGCGCCGAAATTTCTACCCGCGCATTCGATTCCGAATTCTCCTTTTATGGTCCAATTGCTTTTGATATCGGGGCAGTTTTTGCAAATTTCTATATTGCCTTGGCACGTTCCATCGCACTTGGTCGTACAGAACACATTGCATTCTTGGAAACGCTTCCAAACGCCATGTGGACCTCTTTTGAATTCCATTTCAGATCTCTTTGGCCGACCAGACAAGACAAACGAGTATTTAACGACTCGCTACTTGACGATCTCATGGTGTCATGGAAAGAAGGTGCTTTCGGATTTGCTGCAGCGAAGCTGGTTAGACGAATTGTCGGCCTAGCCAAGACGAGCGATATCGAAACGCTTGAACCGGATCTTCGTGAAGGTGCGGCTCGCGGAGTTTTGCGCTCCGCGCAGATGCTTGTACGCGAACGTCATAATCACCTCAGCGTCGATGCAATGACCGCCAAAGTTAAAGAAATTATGCAAGAGGCTCGAACAGGAAAGGGTGCGTGATGAGTACAGCACTGGAAATAGCAACGTCTTACTGGGCAGCGGAATGCGAAAGAGACACCAAGAAAGTTCTTACTCACTATCACCACGATGCAACTTTTTGTCCGCCAGGACAAACTCTTGTGGGACACGAACAGATTGCTACTTTTTATGATGCCTCAGCGGCGGATTTTCCTGGCTTGCACGTAGTGATTCAAAACCATTTTACTGTCGGAGATCAATCTGCCATTGAATGGCTTGCAACGTTGACTTCTACGAGTGGGGAGCAATTTTCAATTAAGGGAGTCAATATAATCAAACTGCGTGATGGCAAATTCGAATGGGTGCACGCTTACTTTGATCCAACAGTTCTACAATCGAAGGGTAATTAATTTTTAATGATTGAGAATGCAAGTGGCCCGATAGACGAAATCGAAAGAGTGGCCTCCGGCATTCGCCGCAGAGTTTTGGCGCATACACTTTCAAACAATGGCGGGTACTTGAGTCAGGCGTGCTCTGCTGCTGAATTGCTCGCTAGCCTTTATGCAGGGATTTTGAAACTTTCTCCCGTCGGGCAACCTATTGATGCACCTTTATTCTTAGGTGTGCCAAGTGTGGGCCCAGATCTTTATCAAACTGGCGCAAAGTTTCACGGTGAAAAAGGACCTGACTATGACCGGTTGATTTCTAGCCCAGCACATTACGCACTCGTCATTTATGCCGCCCTCATTGAGATAGGTCGACTTCGCGAGGACGGTTTAGATCACTTCAACAAAGATGGATCAACTGTGGAAATGATCGGTGGCGAACATTCTCCAGGATTCGAAACAACCACTGGATCACTAGCCCAGGCGCTTTCGCAAGGAGGCGGAATTGCGCTAGCCAGAAAGATCCGCAAAGAAAACGGGCGCACCTGGGTATTCATGAGTGATGGTGAATTCCAAGAAGGCCAAACATATGAAGCACTTCAAGCCGCGGCATTTCATCAACTTTCGAATTTGAAGGCCATTGTTGATGTAAACGGTTCTCAAAGCGATGGACTAATGACTTCCATTATGAACATCGAACCCTTGCCTGCGCGGGTTGAAGCATTCGGGTGGGAAGTAAGTGTTGTAGATGGCCATGATATTCAAGCAATTTTGAATGCGGCTGCGCGAACAACAACAAAGCCGCACATGATTCTTTGCTATACCGATCCTGTTCGCGGTTTACCGATCCTTGCAGAACGTGCGCCGCTTCTTCACTATGTGCGATTTAAGAGCAAGGAAGAACATGCTCGATATGAGATTGCATATCAGGAGATGGTGAAATGAGTTACGAAATAGTCACGCGCCCACACGAACAGAACTTTGTGGATTGGTCGAAAGACAAGCCAGAAGTTCTTGTTCTCACGGGCGACCTAACTAACTCATGTGAAGTGGGTAAATGGCGAGACACCTATCCTGATCGCTATTTTTCAATGGGCATGGCCGAGCAAAATATGATCAGTATGGCGGCAGGGCTCGCTCGTGAAGGATTTGAACCTTGGTTGCACACGTTCTCAGTTTTTCTATATCGACGCCCACTCGATCAACTGCAGATGTCCGTGGCCTATCCAGCTTTGAAAGTCCGCTTAGTTGGTTTCTTGCCAGGCATCATGACGCCAGGTGGAGTAACCCATCAATCTATTGAGGATATTGCGATTTTCCGAGCTATTCCTAATATGACAATCTTTGAAACAGGCGATGCAACAGAAGTAGAGAGTGTTCTTGATGTTGTGCATGCAGTTGAAGGTCCTGTCTATATCCGGATGTTGCGCGGTGAAGTGAGTCGCATATTCCCTACAGATGAACCATTCGTCTTTAATCAAGCTCGAGTGCTCTCTCTAGGGTCGGATATCACCTTAATTACCTGCGGTGTTTCCACCGAAGAAGCACTCCGTGCAATCCCGCTTTTGCAAGAGCGGGGAGTTTCGATAACCCATCTTCATATTTCAACCTTGAAACCATTTACTGATCCTCAGGTAGTTACTGCCCTAAAGAGCGCCAAATATGGTGTTATCACCATGGAGAACCACTCCATCATTGGGGGTCTTGGTAGCGCCGTGGCAGAAGTTATGGCAGAAAATGGCGTGAGTGCTCCGTTGCAACGTATTGGCCTTAAAGATACCTATGCACATGGCGCGTCGCAGAAGTACTTGATGGCCGAGTACGAACTCGATGCTGGCGCCCTTGTAAAGAGAGTAGAAAAAGCACTGGGTCGATCACTCAACATCGCCGAAAGCGAACTCCAAGAGCAGCGTTCGGTAAGTGTTCACAGCAGCGCTAAAGTTGAGGGCCTATGACCGACCGTATTCTTGTCACCTATCTCTATCACGGCAGTGATCCCGCTTTAATCGCCGAAATGATTCGGGTAGAACAAACAATTGAATTTCCACTTGATCTTGCACCCGAATGGATTCAAGATGTAGTTGTTGGCAAAGTTGAAGAGATCCTCTCCAACAGTCCAGACATTCATCAGATCACCATTTCCTATAATCCAGATGTTGCTGGATTAGATCTCACACAACTGCTCAATGTGTTGTGGGGGAATGCTTCAATGTTTGCAAATCTCAAAGTGATTGGCTTAGAACTTCCAGCGGTAATTACTGATCGTTTCAAGGGTCCGCGTTTTGGTATAGACGGTCTGCGTAAATTTTACGATGCGCCTACTCGTCCATTGCTCACCACCGGATTAAAACCAATGGGATCAGATTCGAAAACCCTTGCAGCAATGGCTCGTACATTAGTTTTGGGTGGGTTCGACATGATCAAGGATGATCACAGTCTGGCCAATCAGAAATGGTCCATGTGGGAAGAGCGCGTCACAACAATTACTCGCGCAGTCCATGAAGCAAACGCCGAAATTGGTGGGCGTTGCGTATATGCACCGAGTATGAATCTTCCATTCGATCAAATTAAGGATGCTGCATTTAAAGCTAAGGAATTAGGCGTAGGCGCGCTATTGGTACTTCCAGGAATCAGCGGGTTTGATGCCATGAGATCCCTTGCAGAAGATGATGACTTAGCGCTTCCCATCCAGGGTCATCCATCATTCTTGGGAACGCTGGTTACTTCGCCTCAAAATGGACTCTCGCATGGAATTGTTTTTGGAACACTCATGCGTTTAGCGGGTGCTGATATTTCTATTTTTCCAAATATTGGAGGACGTTTTTCTTTTAGTGCAGATGCGTGCAAGGAGATTCAATTGCGCGCTCAAGAGCCATTTGGCAAAATGAAAAAATCTTGGGTTGCACCTGCTGGAGGAATGACGATTGAACGAATTCCAGAAATGATTGAAATGTATGGACGTGACACAGCGCTGCTCATCGGTGGCGCTCTCTCTCGTGGTGATCTAGGTGAAAACGCTAGACGAATGACCGAGTTGGTTCATTCTTATAGTTAATTTCTAAAGGTCCTTCGTCAGAGATGTTTAATTGCCTTAGACTGCACGAGTGAACGCAGTGGCTAAAGGAAAAGCAGATCACTGGGATGTTGGGCCTGTTGCCATTTTGATTGCTGGGCTGATGTTTATGGAGAGCCTGGATGCCAGTGTTATCCCAACGGCTGCTCCTACTATTGCCCGAGCATTTGGTGTCACTTCATCGCAAATGGGTATCTGTATGACTGCTTATCTCGCCACAGTCCTGGTATTGATTCCGGTGAGCGCATGGCTAGTAGAAAAATGGGGAGTCAGGCCTGTTCTTTTCAGCGCCATTGTCCTCTTTACCGTCGCCTCTGTTCTTTGTGCGATGAGTACAAGTTTGACCGAACTAACGGTTATGCGCGTTCTACAGGGTGCTGGTGGGGCAATGATGGTCCCTGTTGGCAGATTCATTGTGCTTCGATCAACAGATAAAGCCAACATCATTCGCGCCATTTCCTATCTCACCTGGCCGGCCTTATTCGCGCCAGTTATCGCGCCGGCGTTAAGCGGGTACCTCATTACTTACGCATCTTGGCCGTGGATATTTCTCATAAATCTTCCATTGGGAATCGTGGCACTTGTCATTGCAGTGCGGATCATTCCCGCTGGCGATCATGGCAACGCTGGAAAACTTGATTGGAAAGGTTTCTACGCAACCACAACTTCCTTGGCTTGTTTGGTTATTGGAGCTGCTGAAATTGGCAAACCACACGCATCATCAAAAGTGATCATCGTTTTAATGTTGATTTCAGTGGGTATAGGAATTCCCACTGTTCGACATATGTTGCGTGCAAATGCCCCCCTTGTTGGGCTGGGGGCTCTAAGAATTAGAACTTTTCGTTCCGCAAGTGCTGGAGGAGGGCTCTTTCGTATCGCGGTGAACGCAATCCCCTTTCTCTTGCCTCTCTTGTTCCAAGATAAATTTGGTTGGAGTCCGGCGAGAACTGGATCGATAGTTCTTTTCCTATTTCTTGGCAATGTTGGATTCAAACCTTTGACAACTCCGATCTTAAAACGTTTTCGTTTTCGATCTGTATTGATTGTTTCTGGAATCGTCTCAATAATGTCGGTTCTTGCTTTGCTTATGCTTCGATCAACGACATCGGTAGTAGTGATTGCTTTGGTACTAATTGTTATGGGCGCTTTCAGATCAATGGGATATACCTGTTATAACACCATTACTTTTGCAGATATTGAGCAACCAATGATGCGTGAAGCCAACAGCTTGGCAAATATGATTCAACAACTAACGAATGTCTTTGCCGTTGCTTGCGCGGTAATCTCGATAAAAGTCGGAAGTCAGATTCTCGGATCTGCACATGAGTTTTCTTTCGCTTTTTGGGTCGTCATGGCCTTTATGCTTCTGGCAGTTATTGGAGCATTTCGATTGCCTCGACATGCGGGAGATTCGATTCGGTGATGTCCTAACAGGGCATACTTATCAACCTAGGAAATGAGAGATTGATGCACGGTTTTGCGCTATTCATTGCTGTATTCCTTGCCTGTGCGGTCGAAGCAGTTGAGGCGACAACAATTGTTTTGGCGGCAGGTACGGCTCGTGATTGGCGATCTGCATTACTTGGCACCGGCGCGGGTTTAGGCACTCTGGCAATAATTATTGGAGCATTTGGACCCGCACTATCTAGGTTGCCGATTGGCGGATTGCGCCTATTTGTTGGTGGACTCTTACTGGTATTTGGACTTCAGTGGGTACGTAAAGCCATTTTACGCAGCAGCGGTTATAAAGCATTGCATGATGAGGATGCAATATTTCAAGAGGAATTAGCGCAAGCACGTAAGGCAAAGAGTGGACAGCGACTCGGTGTTCATGATTGGTACGCGTTCACGCTTTCCTTCAAAGGTGTCTTGCTCGAAGGCCTTGAAGTGGCATTTATTGTTTTAACTTTTGGAACAATTCAAAATCAAGTGGGGTTGGCCTCCCTTGCTGCTCTGGCCGCAGTTGTCATTGTGGCGATGGCAGGCTTTGCACTACGTAAGCCATTAGCGCGAGTTCCAGAGAACACCATGAAATTTGTTGTGGGAATTATGTTGACCTCATTTGGCATCTTCTGGGGGGCAGAAGGAGCTGGTGCACATTGGCCAGGTAAAGATGCATCATTGCCGGTCATCATC
>CAIYRR010000010.1 GCA_903928745.1 uncultured Actinomycetes bacterium
ATGCGGATTGAGCATTCATAGCTCGAGTGATCGAATCTCGAGCCTCAAGAATCATTCGGCGAAGACCTGCTGGGGCATCGCCTCCGACTCCTTCTAGCCATTGGTTTGTCTTGGCAAGTGTGGATTCAGTTGTGAGGAATCTAGGGAAGCCTAATTCAGTAAAGCTCATGGCCGACTGGAAAGAATTGCCGCCCCACATTTCTAGGAGTTTTGCGAAGTATCGATCAACAAATTGCTCCGATAATTCTTGCTGGTTTGCAAGATGGAATGCGCGCATCATTGCCTTGCGTGTATCAGTAGGAACGCTTTCGTTTGTAATGTCTTTCCAGGCAACTTCTTTTGCAGCAAGAGAAGGTATCGCTGCGGTTGCGTAAGCGTGCGCGAGTTGTCCCAAAGTTGATGGATCACGAAGTAATTCCGCATCAATTTCCTCTCGCGTAAGAAGTCCACGCTGCGTCAGGGCATGGACGAAATGCCAGCGAAGATCGGCGTCAAGAACTAATCCGGGTAGTTTGTTGTCGAGTAGTTCCTTAAGGCGGACGTTCTGTTCTGGATGTGTTGCCAGCGAAGCAAATGCCTTTGCAGATTGCAGTTGGATATCACTTCCTGGTTTGGCGCTATCCATAAGCGATGAAAGTCCATCTGCAGCACGAGTACGCAAGGCATCTCTCATCTGCGCAAGAGTAAATAGTTCTACGACAGCGCTGAGTTGGTCGGTAACGATTCCAAATATTGTGAGGTCATCTTCAGTCGGTAGACCTGAAAGCGCGATTTCGAGGAAATCAAAGGAGGAAATTTCTGCGTCGCGAACCATGTCCCAGACCGCTCCCCAACAGAGGGCTCTGGTAAGTGAGTCTGAGATTTTTCCTATGTGCTGCTTAAGTGTCTGCAGTGAATTTTCATCAAAGCGAATCTTTGCATAGGTTAGATCTCGATCGTTTAGAAGTACTAAATCTGCAACACTCTCTCCAGTAAGTTCTGGGATGTTCGTGAGCGGACCTGCAACGTCGAGTTCTACTGATTTTCGAAGCGTGATGTGATCACCAACCAAGTCATATAGCCCTACAGCTAAACGATGTGGGCGAAGCTCGCTTGATCCGACAGGCATCAGTGGCGCTTCTTGAACAATGGAAACAAGCGAGTAGGAACCGTTCTCAATTGTGAGTGCAGGACGCAGAGTATTCACACCCGCCGTCTGCAGCCACGTTTGTGCCCAGGCAGTTAAATCACGCCCGCTGGTGAGTTCTAGTTCTAGTAGGAGATCAGCGAGAGTCGTGTTAGAAAAAGCGTGCTTTGCAAAATAATTACGCAGCCCAAGGATGAAGTTTTCTCGGCCAACATGGGACACAAGTTGCTGCAAGGCGGATGCGCCTTTGGCGTAAGTGATTCCATCGAAATTGGTGTTGGCTTCTTCTATATCTTTAACCGAGACAACAATGGGATGCGTAGAAATAAGTTGGTCTTGGCGATAGGCCCATGTCTTCTCTTTTGAATTGAAACTAGTCCATGAACCTCTAAATTCAGTGCATTCATCAACAGCCAAGTAACCCGCCCATTCGGCAAAGGACTCGTTAAGCCACAAGTCATTCCACCATTTCATGGTGACAAGATTTCCAAACCACATATGCGACATCTCGTGCATGATTACCATTGCACGGTTTTTCAACATTAGCTCGGTGGTCGTACCGCGGAATACAAACTTCTCTTCCTTGAAAGTGACTGCACCAACATTTTCCATGGCGCCCCAGTTGAAGTCGGTGACTGGAATCTGATCATATTTTTCAAATGGATAGGCTAATCCGAAAACTTTTTCAAAGAATGCAAAGCCCTGCTTGGTAACTTTGAATATTTCCTCAGGATCCAAATGTTGCGCCAAGGATTTTCGGCAGTAGATTCCTAATGGGATTGATTTCTCTCCTTCATATAAATCGTGAACACGATGGTAGGGACCGGCAATAAACGCGGTGATGTAGGTAGCAAGGCGAAGTGTTGGCGCAAAAGTGCAGAGAGAATATGAATCTCCTATTTCTTCCCTGGAAACGAGCGGACTATTTGAAATTACTTCCCAATGGCGCGGAACGATTGCGTGGAAAGTAAATGTTGCCTTTAAATCCGGCTGATCAAAGCAGGCATACACATGTCGCATAAGAGCGGGTGCGCCTTGAGTATGGAGATAGACCTCGTGATCGATGGGGTCTACCGAATACTGAAGACCTTCGCCGTTCTTGGAGAAGATTGCGTTCATTTCGATAACGAGTACGTTTTCCAGCGCCAGGTCCGATAGGAAGACACTTTCGCCGTCATATAGATAGGTATCAATAGGGGAGCCATTGAGGGTGGCCGAAATGATGGAATGGGCGGGGGCGTCGATAAAGGTGGAATATCCGGCCTCGCTGCAGGTGAAATGCACCACGGATTTTGAGTAAAAAGTGGGCAATCCGGGGACGATATTGAGGGTGACGTCATAACTTTGAACCTGTAGATGGGCCGAGCGCTGAGCTGCCTCGAGGCTAGAGATGTTCAAACCGGACATTTCGCCCCTTTTCCACGGAGTTTCGCGCTCAGGTGAGCCTGCAAAGAGCACTGTATTGCCGAAAACCCTCCACTGTCTGCCCATATCAAGATCTCTCAACACTCGGCGAGTCTTTGCCAACCTTTGGAAGGAAAAAGGAGTACAAGAAGCCCGTTTTGACGCTGGTATCTGATTTGGGTTACTCTCACGCCCTGCTCTTTTTTAGAGCTTATCGGCTGTGCCCTGCTAATTATTTAGTAGGGAACTTCGCGTGAATCGGGCAACACACCCGACCGCGGGGGTCGGCGGATAAGCGTAAAAATGCGCAGTACCGAATGGAGAAGCATGCCAACAATTC
>CAIYRR010000011.1 GCA_903928745.1 uncultured Actinomycetes bacterium
AACCCATGATCAATACCGACAATGAACCCTCATCGTTTCTTCCTGTTGCGAATCTTCGGCCTTTCCAGATGCGTGAAGTTTGGCCTTTCCAGATGCGTGGTGCTTGGCCTTTCAAGATGCGTGATGCTTGTTTTATTGCCATGGAGACACATACATCTGAGCGGAAACTTCAATGGTGCGATGCGTTTGAGGTGAAGTCACTTCTAAGTGTGCAGTAACTCTCTCGCCTTCCTCTAAACAACGATGAGCCGAGCATGTTATGGATAATTTCATAGAAGAAATCTCCTCCTCGGAAAATCCCATTCGCTTAGCCCCGTATTGCAATGTGGTATTTGCTCGGGATTCTGCTTGTCCTAAATCCTCACTTGTCACATATGCTCGAACGACTTCACGTACCAAATTTCTACTATTGATTTCCTTGGCACTCACATCAGCAAATTGGGTGATGTAAATAAGAATGGGCAGAAAGAGCGGTATCGCCAGGATTACAAATTCCACTGACGCACTTCCCCTGTCTGCCCTTTCCTTATCCGCGCTTCCGTTATCGACTCGGCCCCTGTCTGCCCTTTCCTTACCTGTCCAACGCAATGTTTTGTGACGTCGCCTCAATACCAGCATCACGGTTGTTTCTCCATCACGGCGACTCCCACAACATCAACGACGCGATCTTTCTGATTCGCCAGAAAAGGCATCGCTGGAAGAATTCGAGGAAGTGATCTCTTTCGATGAGTAATGAGAAGTCTGATTTTGTCCATAGATAACCAGGAGCCATTGAAAGTGACAACTTCATCGGTATCCAACACCTGCCCCGTAATGGCCCCTGTTGTTGCTTCACTTTGGGCGTAGGACAAATCAAGATTGCGGTAATTAACGGCAACGATGAGTTCTGCAGTTATAAGAAAGAGAACCATCAACGGAATAATTACGAGAGTACTTTCGGCAACACCACGATCATCTCGCCAAAAGCTCGAACGCTTTCGGTTTGTTCTCATCGGTGCCTAGCGAATTCCATTCATGGAATCCAAGGAATTTCGCAAGATTGTCGTTAATTTAGGGGCGGCAATAGTCCAGATCGCTGTAACAAGTCCGGTTGTCATAAGTACGACAAGAACCCATCCCGGTACATCTCCTCGGTCGCTCTTGAGCTCTTCGCGAGTAAAGCCACAATTGAGAACTTTCTCTGACTTTGAACGTGTGACTAATACTGCCTTGATAAATCCTTGAGTAACTCTTTCTGAAACTCTTGTTGCCATCTCTACATACCCTGCATAAAACTTTGAAACTTTGACTTTGATTGACGTGAGAACGGTATTCATTAATGCTCCTAAGCCTTAGGTGCGCATTGGTTAACTGCTCGCGCACAATGAGGATTCTTGGCTTAGGCCACTGACACATACTTGGTTAGAAATAGCGCATGTGGATAGATATTTCCGGTGTGGAAAAGGAGAAGCAAAGCGGTAATACAGCAAGCCATCTGCAGGTGAAATATTCAGGTGGCAAAGGAGTCCGGATTACTTCTGGTGTGTAACTTCTTCCATTCCTGCAACTTTGAGATCTTTACGAAGCTCTGGTGGAAGTGCGAAGAGCAGTGACTCCTCGGAAGCCGTCACAGTTTCCACATCGGTGAAGCCACGCACAGCGAGCCACTCTAATAAATCGCGTACCAAAATCTCTGGTACCGAAGCTCCGCTAGAGACGCCGATGGTTTCAACTCCATCAAGCCATGACTCTTGAGCTTCGGCCGCGAAATCAATGAGGTAAGCGTTAGGTGTTCCGTATTCTTTTGCAACTTCAACGAGGCGGACCGAGTTAGATGAATTTGTAGATCCGACCACAATCACTAAGTCAGCAAGTGGTGCAATTTCCTTAATGGCAACTTGGCGATTTTGTGTTGCGTAACAGATGTCATCACTGGGTGGATCAATAATGTTTGGGAAGCGTTTGCGAAGTGCGGCAACAGTGGCAAGAGTTTCATCAACACTCAAAGTTGTTTGCGTCAACCAACCAACTTTGTTTTCATCGCGCACAACAATCTCATTGATGTGGTCTAAGCCATCAACAATCTGAACATTTCCAACGGCCTCACCAGCGGTGCCCTCAACTTCTTCATGGCCGGCATGACCGATGAGCAAGATTTCAATATCTTCAGCAACAAAACGTTTTGCCTCGTGGTGAACCTTGGTAACCAAAGGACAAGTTGCATCAATAGTGCGCAAATTGCGGCTCGCGGCATCGGCGTGAACGGCAGGTGAAACACCATGGGCAGAGAAAACGACAAGAGCGCCCTCGGGAACTTCATCCGTTTCATCAACAAAAATGGCGCCACGGGCTTCTAAAGTGGAAACCACATGCTTGTTATGCACGATCTGCTTGCGGACATAAACCGGGGCACCGTAGAGATCGAGTGCTTTCTCAACAGTGATGACGGCTCGATCTACGCCAGCGCAATATCCACGCGGTGCGGCAAGCAGAATCTTCTTTGACATGGAGGGGAGTCTATTAGGATCACAGCGTGCTCGAAACTTCAGCCGAATCTCCCGCCCCAGTCAGGGTCGTATCCGAAGCGCTCAAAGGTTATATAGACCGCTTGGGGCCGATCTGGGTTGAGGGAGAAATTTCCGAGATCAATGAACGCACAGGTATGGCATTCATGAGGTTGCGCGATCCCAGTGTGGATATGAGTCTTTCGGTGATGTGTCACCGCACCGTACTGGCGCCGGTTTCACCACTTCCTGAAAATGCGCGAGTTGTGATTCATGCAAAAGTTTCGTATTACACAAAAAGTGGAACTCTGACATTGTCAGCAAAAGAGATTCGCCAAATAGGTATCGGGGAATTACTGGCACGCCTTGAACATCTCAAACAACTCTTGGCATCAGAAGGATTATTCGCGCAAGATCGAAAGAGGCCTCTGCCACTGCTGCCTCGCAAAGTTGGTCTTATCTGCGGGCGAAATAGTGCGGCAGAAAAAGATGTCGTAGAAAATGCAAAACGTCGTTGGCCTGCAGTGGAATTTGAAATCCGCGAAGTTGCCGTCCAAGGAGCAGCCGCAGTTGTTGAAGTGTCTGCGGCATTACGAGAACTTGAAGCTGACCCAGAAGTAGAAGTCATCATCATTACTCGCGGCGGCGGTTCCTTCGAAGACCTTCTCCCCTTTTCTGATGAAGGCCTCGTACGTCTTGCGGGTTCTTGCCTCACACCTATTGTCAGCGCCATCGGCCACGAACAAGATGCACCGTTGTTGGATCTCGTTGCAGATGTTCGCGCATCGACACCAACTGATGCGGCGAAGAAAGTTGTCCCAGATATCGCTGAGGAATTTGCGTTAATTAATCAACTCGCAGATCGAGCGCGCAGACGCGTAGTTAATTTGCTCGAACTCGAAAGTCAGCGAATCACCAGCCTTCGACAACGTCCTGTTTTGAAAGATCCCTTAACTCTCGTGACCACTCGCGCCGAAATTATTACAACACTGCGCGATCGAAGTCATCGAAGTACGGTGCATGCCGTTGCCCTTGCGCGCGAAGAGTTGGTCCATGTCTATGCCCGCGTGCGTTCCCTCTCCCCTCAGGCCACCTTGGACCGTGGCTACGCCGTCGTCCAGCGCGAGGACAATTCGGTCGCACGTGACCCACGTAACCTTTTTGCTGGCGAACGGCTTCGATTGCGATTGGCATTGGGCGAAATCAGCGCCAATGTGAGTGAAACCTGAGAGTAGATTTACCTCATGACACCTGAGGCAAAAGATAAGAAACTTTCATACGAAGCGGCCCGAGATGAACTCACCGATGTCGTGAGCAAACTCGAAACTGGCGGAACAACACTTGAAGAATCTATTTCATTGTGGGAACGCGGTGAAGTTCTTGCAGGTATCTGCCAAGAATGGCTCGATGGAGCCCGTGCCAAACTCGATGCGATTGCGCCAAAAAAATGACTCCTACCTTTTCTTACTCAGACCTCCTGCCACTTGGAGATGACACAACTACTTATCGTTCTCTCGGAAAAGAGGGCGTAACAAGCGTCAAACATGGCGATAAGACATTCCTTGAGATTTCACCGGAGGCAATCGCGCATTTAACAGAAACTGCGATTCACGATATTTCACACTTTTTGCGTCCTGCTCATTTACAACAGTTGGCAAACATTCTTAAAGATCCAGAGGCCTCACCTAATGATCGTTTTGTCGCGCTAGATCTTCTTAAAAATGCGAACATCGCAGCGGGCGGTATTTTGCCAATGTGCCAAGACACCGGTACTGCAATTGTGATGGGCAAAAAAGGTCAGCACGTTCAGACCCAGAGCAAAGATGAAGTTGCTGTTGCACAAGGTGTTTATGACGCCTACACAAAACTTAATCTTCGGTATTCACAGATGGCCCCAATCACCATGTGGGAAGAGAAAAACACCGGAAATAACTTGCCTGCGCAGATTGAAATCTTTGCTGATACCGAACATCCAGATCAGTACTCATTTCTCTTTGTCGCAAAAGGTGGCGGTAGCGCCAATAAGTCATACCTCTATCAAGAGACGAAAGCTGTTCTTAATCCTGCAAGTTTTTATCCTTGGCTTGAAGAAAAGATGCGCTCCCTCGGTACCGCTGCTTGCCCTCCGTATCACTTAGCAATTGTCATCGGCGGCACTAGTGCCGAGCACACTGTTAAGACGGCGAAACTAGCGAGCACCAAATATCTGGATTCACTCCCAACATCCGGAGACGCGGCCACGGGCCGCGGATTCCGCGATCTTGAGATGGAGGAAGAAGTCCTCAAACTCACTCGCACTCTAGGAATCGGCGCGCAATTTGGTGGCAAGTATTTCTGCCATGACGTCCGCGTCATTCGCCTTCCTCGACATGGAGCATCCCTTCCTATCTCTATTGCGGTTTCTTGCTCGGCCGATCGTCAGATCAAAGCCAAGATCACTCACGAAGGAATTTTCATTGAAGAGTTAGAGCGCGACCCTGCTCGCTTCTTGCCAGACACGACCGAGGCCCACCTGATCGATAGCGATGACGGCGTCGTGAAGATCAACCTCAATGAAGGAATGGCTAAGGTCCGCCAAGTTCTGAGTGGTTATCCCGTAAAGACCCGACTCTCCCTCACCGGAACTTTGGTCGTGGCTCGAGACCTCGCCCACGCCCGAATCAAAGCGGCCATGGATGCGGGCGCTCCGATGCCCTCCTACCTGCAGGATTTCGCTGTCTACTACGCAGGTCCGGCCAAGACTCCGGAAGGTTACGCATCCGGATCATTTGGGCCAACAACTGCTGGGCGCATGGATTCCTACGTTGAATATTTCCAAGCCCGCGGCGGATCCTTTGTCATGTTGGCCAAGGGAAACCGATCCAAAGCTGTCACCGATGCCTGCGCATCCCACGGAGGTTTCTACCTCGGATCCATCGGTGGGCCAGCTGCCCGCCTGGCTCTGGATTGCATCAAAAAGGTTGAGGTCCTGGACTTTGCCGAACTCGGGATGGAAGCAGTCTGGAAGATCGATGTCGTGGACTTCCCGGCATTCATCGTCGTGGACGATAAGGGAAATGACTTCTTCGCGGAGACTTCAAAGCCCATGTCGATCGGAAAACGTCCCGACTAATCCGGATTGATTCCAGAGGACTCCAGAGAATTCCAGGGGACTCCAGAGAATTTGAACGGGGTCTTAATGAGAACTAGTAAGAGTTCGAGCGCTTAAATTTGGCGAGCGCCTTGCAAGGTGTGTCATATCGAAGGTCGATGTAATGCAGACCCCAACGAATCTGAGTCACGGGATTTGTACGCCAGTCCGCGGCGATGATTTCCATCTTGGACGCTGGCAAAGCTTGCGCAATTCCGTGGGCACCAGAGCGATAGTTATGTGCCTTGTAATTCCAATGGCTCTCGTGAGTCCATAAAGTTTTTAAACAGCTGTACTGGCGACCATTCCACTGGTAATCGGTGGACATGATTTCGCGGGCAACTTCCTGGGCGCCACTTATTGTCCGAGCCGCCTCCGTCATTTGGCTGGCATAGGAAACAAGTGCCAGTTCGTTGGAGGATGAGACAACGCCGCCAGTTTGGATTTGGCTATACAAGGCGGCGGCAAGTGAAGGCTTGGTCGTCAAAGAGGCTGCATCTGGAAGAGCAATGTGGGTGGCCATCGGAAAATCCAAGGCATAGGCACTTGGTTGAACCGTGGCGAGGAAAACCAAAGAAGCGACGCTTGCCCAGGCGGTGAGGGTCAAGGTGACGTGGCGCTTGGAATGATCGATGAGGCGTCCAGGGAAACGTCGCATGAGCTCATGCTCCTTTTTCAGGGAGTGCTTGGTAGATCTACTCATGTCGCCTCCTTTCCTCATCTCGTTCGTTCTCGTTCGTGCTCGCGACTTTCCTCGCATTGGGCAACCGCCTTCATTGGCTAAGAAGGCCCGTTTCGTTGCGGGGAAGGCTAAAGGGTGGCAAGAGTGGCTGGTTACGGCAAATCACAACACGCGTGTGTTGAAAATTCTCAGAAAAATCATCCTCTGTGGAAAAGTTAAACCCCAGGTCGTACAGGGGAAAGTCCGAAATGCCCGATATGTGAGTGTGACCTATCCCTTGAGCCTTTAAAAGCCCGATTCACCCTTTATTGGGCGGATGCTCGGCCAAGCACTTGTGGCTGGGTCTGACTAAATAGTTGCTGGGCCCTCAAGAAGTTCGGTGACGAGTGCGGCGATCGGCGAGCGCTCGCTTCTGGTCAAAGTCACGTGGGCAAAAAGTGGATGGCCCTTCAAAGTTTCGACAACAGCAACAACTCCATCATGGCGACCGACCCGAAGATTGTCTCTCTGGGCAACATCGTGGGTCATGATGACCCGAGAACCTTGGCCAATGCGCGAAAGGACTGTCAGCAAAACTCCTCGTTCAAGAGATTGGGCCTCATCCACGATGACGTAGGAGTCATGGAGGGATCGCCCGCGAATATGTGTCAGCGGCAAAACTTCAATCAGGCCGCGGTCAAGAATTTCATCGATGACTGGCTGACTCACCAGAGCGCCCAAGGTGTCAAAAACTGCTTGCGCCCATGGAGACATTTTTTCGTTTTCACTGCCTGGCAAATATCCGAGCTCTTGTCCGCCGACGGGATAGAGAGGACGGAAGATGACGACCTTCTTATGTTGGCGCCGCTCCATCACTGCTTCGAGCCCGGCACATAAAGCCAAGGCGCTCTTTCCTGTTCCGGCGCGACCGCCCAAAGAGACGATGCCGACTTCGACATCCATCAACAAATCCAGGGCAACACGTTGTTCGGCGCTTCGACCATGCAAACCAAAAGCCGATCTATCCCCCCGAACCAAGAGCAACCGCTTATCCGGCGTCACCCTGGCCAGAGCGCTGCCTTTATCCGAGTGCAAAACGACGCCGGTGTGGCAGGGCAATTCATGAGCCGATTCATGGTCGGCAAATTCGTGGGCGTACAGGGAGTCAATAACATCCGAGCCCACGGTGAGTTCGACCATCCCTGTCCAACCACTGTTGGATACAAGTTCGGCGCGATATTCCTCGGCCTCGATACCCATAGAGGAAGCTTTTACGCGTAAAGGTAGGTCTTTGCTGACCAAAACAACGTCACGGCCGTCAGCCATCAGATTCCTGGCCACCGCCAAAATCCGCGAATCATTGGTGCCATCGCGTAGGAATCCTTGAGGCAGGGCGCTCAAATCTGAGTGGTTGAGTTCAACCGAAAGGGTCCCGCCCTCAGGAGTAATGGTCAGAGGCTGGTCCAAACGGCCATGACTGACTCGAAGGTCATCGAGGGCGCGAAGAGCGGCACGGGCAAAGAAGCCGAGTTCTGGGTGATCGCGTTTTGTCTCGAGTTCGCTGATAACAACGACAGGTAACACAATTTCATGCTCTGCAAATTTTAGGAGCGCACCAGGATCCGCCAGCAAAACACTGGTGTCGAGAACATACGTTTTCTTACCGGTCTGAACCGTCAAGCGCAGCGCCCTCATTCTTTGTAATTGTTCTCGAAGTTAACTAGCAGGGAATCGAGTCCGCAGACCAGAACTAGTTCTTACAGGAAAAATGTAGAACGCGGACCTTCAACTTAATCAGCGACACGCGCTAACGATTTTACAATTCACCCGGAATTAACAATCAACTTCCGAAGCGGCGATGGCGCAAGGCATATGCCCGCAAGGCGCGAAGGAAATCAACGCGGCGAAAATCTGGCCAATATGCCTCGCAGAAATAGAACTCCGAATGGGCGCTTTGCCAGAGTAAGAATCCAGAAAGACGTTGCTCCCCCGAGGTCCGAATAACTAAGTCAGGATCGGGTTGGCCCGCGGTGTACAAGAAGTTGCCGATCTCTTCAACGGAAAGTTTGGCTGCGGCGCTTTCAATGTTCTGACCATCGGCGGCCTCATGGGACAAATATTGCTTCACCGCATCCACGATTTCTCGGCGGCCTCCATAGCCAATGGCCACGTTGACTTCGATTCCATCGATCTTGGCGCTCTCCTGCGCTGCGGTATTGAGCGTCAATTGCAGCCATTGTGGCAATAATTCAAGGGCGCCCACGGGGTTAATTTTCCATCGTTTCGTGGCAGCGAGCGCATCTACGGTTTCGCCAATAATTTCAAGAAGTGGCTGGAGTTCTGACTCGGGACGACTGAGATTTTCGGTGGAGAGCAACCACAAAGTCACAACGTGCACTTGGGCTTCTTCGCACCAACCCAGGAATTCAACGATCTTGTTGGCGCCCGCTCTGTGACCTCGGGCCGATGAAGTCATACCCACTTGGTCAGGATTGGCTTTTGCCCAGCGGCGATTGCCATCCAATATGACACCGACGTGATGGGGAGTCTGTGTGAAATCTAAAGAGTTAACAAGACGGCGTTCGTAGAGGGGATAAAGAAATGCCTTTATCGCTCTCCTTATTACGACACCGCGCTTTCTCATTTAATTATTTGCGCCCATACATTGCAACAACATGGCGCTCTGCCCAAAGGGAGGCGACGGGGAGAGTTCCGGCCAATATGTAGCCAACCATTTTAGGAAGTGCGATGCGGGCTTTAAGAGAAAACTGAATAGCAGCGAGAACGTAGAGGGGGTACAAGTAACCATGAACCATCGGGATCCACGCGACCAAACTATGCAGGTGATCGTTATGAGTCAGCAATTTGATCGGCAGGTCAACAAACCACAAGAGCAAGGACATAATGCCAGATATAACCGCCATAATTCTGTAGCGCTTTAGTACTCCATCTAGCGCAGTGTTTTCACCTGACATCTCGTACTCTCTTTCTCATCTCTAGTTATTCGGTTTCCTTATTAAGTTTCCTTATTAGGTTTTAGCCATTCACTTCTTCGGAGGTATTCGTCTTAATCTTACGTTGGTAAAAGGGAAGGTAGAGGACTACGCAACCCATCAACCACCAAATAATTACATAAGAAATATGCTGCCAATAAAAGCCCGGCACCACTGATTTCGGGGCGGGAGATGAAATTCGCATGCGAGAAACCGCATCTCTTTGGCTCCCCTTCACAACGGATTCATCTGAAACCACAAGATATCCGTCATAGAGATCCAGGGAAGTTTGGCCGACAACTAGGGCGCTATCTATCCTCGCTAGGACGCCATCGGCGCCATCGGTATGCGCATCATTTTGATGTGGCATCACGGTGGCGGTAATCGCGAATTCGTTGGTGGAATCTAGTTGACCACGATCTGCCCACAACCCGCGCACCACAAGAATTCCCGAGGTGGGCGAGACCTGCATCAGATCAACTTCCCACGTCCCAATTTTTCCCGATGCATCAGCTTGTGATGGAGCTTGAAAACGACTGACGTATTTTCCTGTCGCTGTTACTTTTCGCAGCGCGTATGAGCCGTTAAGAGAAACCCTCGGAGAGGTAAGTGCATCCAAGGCAACTACTGTGGAATTCACGATGACGGGCCGATTGCTATCTTGAGCCCGACGCAACTGCCACAGCCCTAGGGATGCAAAACCAACAACCAATGCAATCAGTCCAAGGTATGCGATCGCGTTCTGAAAGTTACTGCGTCTCATCATCCTTGCGTTTTTCCATGCGCGTGAAGCGGCGATAGAAACT
>CAIYRR010000012.1 GCA_903928745.1 uncultured Actinomycetes bacterium
CAAGTGCCTTGCGATCTAGCGGCATTCGTGAATCCGCAGCTAATGCATCGAGAAGATTATTGCCGTTGCCCTCGCGCATCTGAAGTGCAGCTTTGGTTGCGTGTTCCTTGATAACTTCATGGGCAACTTCGCGACCAATCCCTGATTTAACCGCAGCCATCAAAATCTTTGTTGTGGCCAAGAAAGGTAGGTACCGCTCTAGCTCGGCTGCAATTACCGCTGGAAAAGTGCCGAATTCATTGAGCACGGTCAGCGTTGTTTCTAGAAGGCCGTCGATTGCGTAGAAAGCGTCAGGTAGCGCAACTCGGCGAACAACGCTGCAAGAAACGTCGCCTTCGTTCCATTGGTCCCCAGCTAATTCACTCACCATAGAGGCATAACCACGCAAGACAACCGCTAATCCGTTAATGCGTTCGCAGGATCGAGTATTCATCTTGTGAGGCATAGCTGATGAACCAACTTGGCCTGCCTTGAATCCTTCAGTGACTAGCTCGGCACCTGCCATCAATCGAATCGATGTAGCAAGAGATGACGGCGCCGATGCAATCTGAACCAAAGTAGTTACAACGTCATAATCAAATGATCGCGGATAAATTTGACCCGTTGAATCCAAGACGCGATCAAAACCTAATTCAGCGGCGATGGCGGCTTCTAATTTCTGATGTGCATCGGATGAACCTAATAAATCAATCGAATCTTGGGCTGTTCCTACTGGTCCTTTGATGCCGCGCATTGGGTAGCGATCAAGAAGTGCGCTCAAGCGTTCGTATGCAAAAAGTAATTCCTCGGCTGCGCTAGCAAATCTCTTACCGAGAGTCGTGATTTGTGCAGGAACATTATGGGATCGTCCAGCAATTGGTTGATCCGCGTAGCGTGCTGCATGTTCTGCCAAACGAGCCAATACCGTAATGGTTTTATCGTGAACGATCTTTAATCCGTCACGAATCTGTAGCGCTTCAATATTTTCGGTGAGGTCACGGCTAGTCATACCTGCATGAATTGCTTCATGACCGGCGAGTGCGTTGAATTCTTCAATGCGCGCTTTGACATCGTGGCGCGTAATCTTTTCGCGCGCATCAATGGATGCAAGGTCTACTTGTGTAATAACTTTCTCATAATCAGCAATGACTGATTCGGTAATTGTATGACCTAGCTTTGATTGCGCACGTGCAACCGCTAACCAAAGTTTACGTTCGGAAATAATCTTGGCCTCGGGCGCAAAAATGTCGCACATCGCCTTCGACGCATATCGATTGGCTAGAACACTCACGGGCGCATTCTCTCGCATTTAATTGCCCTTCTCTGCAACTGAGGCATTGAGCGCAATGTCGGTGCGATAAAAAGATCCATCCAGCGCGATTTGGCTGATACCGCGATATGCGCGATCTCGGGCCTCGGTGAGATCCTCACCAATTCCCGTGATGCTCAGAATTCGACTGCCACCTGCGTAGAAAACATGGGTTTCAGGTATAGCTGGCATTATTGCAATCGGTCCCACAGGTTGAGGGTCTTGCGGATAGCCCTTGGCGGCAAGAACAACCGTGACTGCCGAATCTTTGCTCCATTCAAGTTTTACACCCTCGAGATTTCTTGTTGCTGCTTTATAGAGCAAGGAACCTAGCGGAGTCTTTAGTCGCGGAATGAGAACTTGCGTTTCTGGATCTCCAAATCGTGCATTGAATTCGATGACCCGCACACCGTGGTCGGTGAGTGAAAGTCCGGCATAGAGAAGCCCCACAAAGGGAGTACCGCGAGCTGCCATTTCAGCAATCATCGGCGCCAAAACATCGTGATGCGTCTGCTCGATGATGTCGCTAGGCGCCCAAGGCAATGGTGAATAAGCTCCCATGCCACCTGTATTTGGTCCTAAATCTCCATCAAGTGCGCGCTTGAAATCCTGCGCTGGTTCCATGGCAATGATTGTTTTGCCATCGGATATTCCGAAAAGAGAAATTTCGGGACCATCTAGGAATTCCTCGATAACAACTTTCTTACAAGCCATCGCATGGCCCAGAGCCACTTCACGATCTTCAGTAACAACAACGCCTTTACCTCCTGCTAATCCATCATCTTTAACCACATATGGAGAACCAAATTCATCAAGCGCTTTTTCGATTTCAATTCGATTGGTACAGGTTGCACTTCGTGCAGTTGCAACGCCCGCATCATGCATAACTTCCTTGGCAAAGTTTTTAGAACCTTCAAGTTGAGCTGCCGCTTTTGACGGACCAAAAGTCGCAAAACCTGCCGCCCGTAATTTATCTACAACGCCATTCACTAATGGCAATTCAGGACCAACAACAACAAGATCAACATCGAGCTTTTGTGCCAGTGCAACAATTGCTTCGTTATCTGAAATCACCAACGGATGAATCGTTGCTATCACAGCAATGCCCGAATTACCAGGTGCACAATGAAGTTCAGTGACTTCTGGATCTGCTTGGAGTCCTAGTGCAAGTGCGTGTTCTCTACCGCCACTTCCGACTAGGAGGACTCTCATCAGTTAAACAAAGTCCTTTACGACGATTGTTTGAGTGCGTCCTGGCCCAACACCGATGGCACTCATTGGCGCCCCCGAAATATCTTCCAAGAATTTCACGTAATCCTGTGCGTTTTTCGGCAAGTCAGCCAAAGTTTTCGCGCCAGTGATGTCCTCTGTCCATCCTGGTAGATATTCATAAATAGGAAGTGCGTGATGGAAATCAGATTGCGATGATGGGAGTTCTTCAACGCGCTTTCCATCAATTTCATAGGCAACACATACGGGAATCTTTTCCCATCCTGTTAACACGTCGAGCTTGGTCAAGAAGAAGTCAGTCAATCCGTTAACGCGGACTGCATAACGTGCAATCGGTGCGTCATACCAACCGCAACGACGAGCGCGACCTGTAGTTACGCCAATCTCACCGCCAATGGTACGAAGCTTCTCGCCGTCTTCATCAAAGAGTTCGGTGGGGAATGGTCCAGAACCAACGCGCGTCGTGTATGCCTTAATGATTCCGATTACCGTGGAAATCTTTGTTGGTCCGATTCCTGAACCTGTGCAAGCACCACCGGCAGTTGGATTACTTGAAGTCACAAATGGATATGTTCCGTGATCGACATCAAGCAACGTACCTTGTGAACCTTCAAGCAACACAGTCTTGCCTTGCTCCAAAGCTTTGTTAAGAAGTAAACCTGTATCGGTTACAAATGGACGCAAAATTTCTGCGTACTCCAAATATTCCTTCAATACATCTTCTACTTCTATGTTCTTGCGATTAAAGACCTTAATCAGTACTTGGTTCTTATCGCGCAAAGCGCTCTCAATCTTCTGTCGCAAAATCGATGGATCAAAGAGATCCTGAACGCGAATACCGATGCGGTTGATCTTGTCAGCGTAAGCCGGTCCGATTCCGCGACCTGTAGTACCAATCTTGGAATTTCCCAAGAAGCGTTCGGTGACTTTGTCGATGGTGCGGTGATATGGAGTAATCAAATGAGCGTTAGAACTGATCACTAATTTCGAGCAATCGATTCCGCGCTCTGTTAATCCTTTGATCTCCTGCAATAAAACACCGGGATCAATGACAACGCCGTTACCGATAACTGGCACAACGTTGGGACTCAAGATTCCAGAAGGCAGTAGGTGCAGCGCATATTTTTGATCGCCGATAACAACGGTATGTCCTGCGTTGTTGCCACCTTGGTAGCGAACAACGTAATCAACGCGATCACCTAAGAGGTCTGTAGCTTTTCCCTTGCCTTCGTCGCCCCACTGAGCTCCCAGCAGAACAATTGCAGGCATGGTTGAAGCCTCTCTTTAGGTGGTCGGTTTAAACGAGTAAAGAAGTACCAGCAGAACGAAGATCTTCAGCAGCGCGAACGATACGAGCAGCCATGCCAGCTTCTGCAGCTTTACCCCAGGCACGTGGGTCATACATCTTCTTGTTTCCTACTTCGCCATCAATCTTAAGAACACCCTCGTAATTCTTGAGAACATGGTCAACAACTGGGCGAGTGAAAGCGTATTGAGTATCAGTATCGATGTTCATCTTCACAACACCGTAATCAAGTGCTTCGCGGATTTCGCTAAGAAGTGAGCCAGAACCACCGTGGAATACAAGATCCATTGGCTTGGCGCCATCTGCAAGTCCTAGCTTCTTCGCAACAGCATCTTGAAGTGTGCGCAAGATCTTTGGTTGCAGCACAACGTTTCCTGGCTTGTAAACACCATGAACGTTTCCGAATGTTGCTGCCACGAGATAACGATCTGGTGATCCCGATCCCAACGTTTCAATGGTGAGAAGTGCATCCTCTGGTGTGGAGTACAACTTGGCATCGTGCTTTGCTTCAACGCCATCTTCTTCGCCACCAACAACGCCGATTTCAATTTCTAGAATTGTGTGAGCTGCCTTGGACTTAGCAAAAACTTCTGCGGAAATCTTCATGTTCTCTGGCATTGATACTGCCGAGCCATCCCACATATGTGAATTAAATAGTGGAGCTTTGCCATCCTTGATGCGCTGCGCACCAAGATCTAGAAGTGGACGCATAAAACCATCGAGCTTCTCTGCTGGGCAATGATCGGTATGCAATGCAATTTGTACGTTGTAGTTCTTTGCGACAATGTGTGCGAACTCAGCGAGCGCAACTGCGCCATCGACCATGTTCTTTACTGTCGAACCAGATGCGTATTCGGCACCGCCCCAAGAAAATTGAATAATTCCATCAGATTGCGCTTCGGCGAAACCACGAAGTGCGGCGATGATGGTGGATGAAGAGGAAACGTTCACTGCTGGATACGCAAATGCGCCAGCTTTGGCGCGATCCAACATTTGTGAATAAATCTCGGGGCTAGCTATCGGCATTTTCACTCCCAGGGTTGCTCGCTAATGTAAATCTCGAATCCAGCGCGCCATTGGGCCGATCGTGAGGCTTACGCCCAATCCCACCACATACCCACCCGTAACAACAAAATCGCCATGCGAGTGGACTCTCACATGACGATTTCGCTCTGGATTAGGCGGGCTTTGGATGGATTTAGTGCGGTATCCCTGCCAATAGCTTGGTCAGCAGCAAGAAGAGCTTGCCGACCAGAGATGGGGTGGAGAGGATTTTTAAGAAGGCGGCGATAAACGCAGCAATCGTCATGGTTTCCTTTCGTTCGTTGAGTTAGCCGATTGTTGCTTTCTGCCGAAGTTGAGAATTAAGGGCTACCCATGGCCTGTGAATAATCAGGCACGGTGAATCACTACCTAAAGGAGCAAGCCCAAGGTAATCTCCTCAAATTATGAGCAACCAGACACCGCAATCATCCGAAACACTTGAGAATCTCCTTACTGAGACTCGAACCTTCCAACCCAGCCATGAGTTTGCCGCTGAGGCCAATGCGAAACCATTTATTTATGCGGAGGCCAATAAAGATCGCCTCGCATTTTGGGATCGCCAAGCAGCCGAACTTCAATGGGATGCGCCATGGACGCAGACACTGGAATGGGAAGCACCATTTGCTAAGTGGTTTATCGGCGGAAAAATTAACGCGAGTGTTAACTGTTTAGACCGACATGTTGCAGAAGGACGCGGAGAACGAGTTGCCTTTCATTTTGAAGGCGAACCTGGCGATACGCGAACAATTACCTACGCCCAACTTCTTACCGAAGTAAAGAAGACTGCAAATGCTCTGATTGAACTTGGTGTCAAAGCTGGAGATCGCGTTGCGATTTACATGCCGATGATTCCGGAAGCTGCCGTCGCGATGTTGGCATGTGCCCGACTTGGCGCACCGCACTCCGTTGTCTTTGGCGGATTTTCTGCCGAAGCGTTGCTTTCGCGAATTCAAGATGCTGATGCAACGTTAGTAATTACAGCAGATGGCGGATATCGCAAAGGCGCTGCTTTCGCTCTAAAGCCTGCAGTGGATGAGGCTCTACTGGGTGCGACGAATGTTAAGAATGTTTTAGTTGTAAAGCGCACAGGACAAGAAACTGCTTGGGATAACAATCGCGATGTCTGGTGGCATGAAATTGTGGAACGCCAATCTGCCGAACATGTTGCAGAAAGTTTCGACAGCGAACATCCACTATTTATTTTGTACACATCAGGTACCACGGCAAAACCAAAAGGAATCTTCCACACAACAGGTGGGTATTTAACTCAGGTCGCATTCACGCACAAAATGGTTTTCGACATTAAGCCAGAAAGTGATGTGTACTGGTGCACCGCCGATGTTGGCTGGGTAACTGGCCACTCCTACATTGTGTACGGCCCTCTCATGAACTGCGCGACGCAGGTTATGTACGAAGGCACACCAGATACACCCCACAAGGGCCGCATCTTCGAACTCATTGCAAAGTACGGCGTAACGATTTTGTATACGGCGCCAACATTGATTCGTACATGGATGAAGTGGGGAGATGAATTTCCACAAGCCCATGATCTTTCATCACTTCGTTTATTAGGTTCTGTTGGTGAGCCAATTAACCCTGAAGCATGGATGTGGTACTACAAAGTTATTGGCGGAGAGCGTTGCCCAATCGTCGATACGTGGTGGCAAACAGAAACTGGCGCGATCATGATTTCGCCACTACCTGGAATCACTGCAAGCAAGCCAGGGTCTGCAATGCGCCCGCTGCCAGGTATTAGCGCACGCATTGTCGATGACAACGCTAACCCTGTTGCAAATGGGCACGGCGGATATTTGATTCTTAATGAGCCATGGCCGGCGATGCTACGAGGCATTTGGGGCGAGACCGAACGCTACAAAGAGAACTATTGGTCAAAGTTCGATGGTCTCTATTTCGCAGGAGATGGTGCGAAACTCGATGACGATGGTGCGATCTGGTTGCTTGGTCGCGTTGATGATGTCATGAACGTTTCAGGTCACCGCATTTCCACAACTGAAGTTGAATCAGCACTTGTCTCACATAAAGCAGTCGCGGAAGCTGCCGTGGTTGGTGCCAGTGATGCGATGACAGGCCAAGGAATTGTGGCGTTCGTTATTTTGCGTAGCGGAATTGCTCATGCCCAGGGAAACGAGTTGGTACAAGAACTTCGCAATCACGTTGCAAAGGAAATTGGGCCAATCGCAAAACCTCGACAAATCATTGTTGTTGCAGAACTTCCTAAGACTCGAAGCGGAAAGATTATGCGTCGCTTACTTCGCGATGTCGCAGAAAATCGTGAAGTTGGAGATTCAACAACTCTCTCTGATCCAAACATCATGAAACTTATTGCCTCGGGACTGCAGAGTTCCTCTAGCGAAGATTAAGTTTTAACTTCTTCTCGACATCCAGGCGTAATTTATTTAGGACATCTGGCATTTGCTTGCTAATTTCTGGATAGATCTTACTTTCGGCTACCACTTGCCGTGCACTTGTCCACGGGGACCACAAAATTACAGAAACAACCATGAAAGCCACGATGACAACACGTGCAAGTTCAAGTGCAACACCAGCTACTGAATCAATAAAGCGCAGAGGGCCCCACAAGATTCTTGTGTGAAAGAATTTTCCAAGCATGGTAAATAGACGACGCCCTATCTCCGCGACCAAGAAGATGGCAACAATGATTGACGCGAAACGATTGATGGTGTTCTGCACATTCCCAACGTATTGAAGCGCCAGTGCTAAACCAGCGACTCCACCACCGATGTATCCAATTGTCGAAAGCAGGCTCTGTAAAAACCCTCGGCGGTAACCAGAAATAACAGCGCCAAAGGCAGCGCCTATCAACAGTAGATCAATAATCATGTGGTCAACCTACGGTGATGCCGAGATATTTGCTTGTTAATTCACGCAGTTGTTGCTCACTGTTGAGGACGCCGATTTGTTTGTGAACCACTTTGCCTCGTGCATCAATAAACCATGTAACAGGAACGCCCATTCCAAAAAATCCTCGGGACCTTCCGTCAGGATCTAGAAGGGATGGCCATGTCATTCCTTGTGCGACCACGAAATCTTTTCCATCGCTTGGTTTGGCTTCTTCAACATCTACACCCAGGATTGGCACTACCGATCGGGACTTTGCATAGAAAGAACGCAGAATTGGTAGCTCATCTTTACAACTCGCACACCATGATCCCCATACATTAACAATGAGTGGTCCGCGCAATGATGCGAAAGTGATTGACGAATTTCCATCCAAACATGGCATCTTCAAGCCAGAGCCATCGACAACTCGTGCGATGGAATCACACGAATTAACTTGACCCAGTTTCGGAATTGCCGTTGATTGAGAGGCGCACCCAGTAAGAGTCAGCACCATCAAAATGATCGCAACTCTTCTCATAGTGGTCATTATCTAAAGTCCGCATCAACTTTTACTAAAGCACGCGCTAACTCTGGATCCATTTCTCCGATACCTACCGATGGACAAATCTTCGCCAACGGGCAAGCACCACATGCAGGCTTGCGCGAATGACAGATTCGTCGGCCGTGCCAAATCATTCTCTGCGAAAGATTGGTCCACTCCTTTTGAGCAATCAGAGCGCCGACTTCATGTTCGACTTTGACCGGGTCTAACGAGGTTGTCCAACCAAAGCGTCGACTCAAGCGTCCAAAATGAGTATCGA
>CAIYRR010000013.1 GCA_903928745.1 uncultured Actinomycetes bacterium
CATCAAATGCTCACTTAGATTCAGACACCATCACACTTCTAGCTGGATAATCAGATTTAGTTAAGAAAGGCGTAGGCCAGTGCGGCAGCGCCTTTCTGGCCCCGTAATCCAATGGCAGAGACAGAGGACTTAAAATCCTCCTAGAGTAGGTTCGACCACCACTCGGGGTACGCAGCAGGCACATTAATTCTTGAGTTCAAACTGGCTTAAAGCCGCAGGTTTACACATATCGGCAACGTGCCAGAGTGCTACCCTGCACTGATCCTGATTCGTATTTTGAGTCCCCGTACTAGTCTTGTTGTGAAAGCATCTTCAACAGTTCGAAGATAAGTGGCGAGGATCAAATGGAATTAGCTGCTAACGGGGCTATTCGATGTGGGAATTTCCGAAACGTTCAAATCAAGGCAATTTCCTTACTTTTATTTGTTTCCACCCTGTCACTAATTTCTCAGCCAATCGCAAATGCCCTTGTGACTGTCACTGCTACTGGTTCAACTCCAACAATTTGTAACCAGAGTGTTGATTCGGATGTGGGAGTGACGGCAACACGGCTAGCAAGTGGTTATTGCGTTATTAGATTCACCTCTACTTCAACGACAACTTGGAAGGTGCCGCCACAAATTACCTCCGTATCGCTTTTGGTTATTGGTGGGGGCGGAGCCGGTGGCGCGCGTGGTGGTGGAGGCGGCGGAGCTGGAGGATACATCTCAGTTTCGCAAGTAGTTTCACCGGGAACTTCAATAGCTATCTCAGTTGGTGCTGGCGGTATTGGTAACGCTACTCAAGATCAACATGCAGCGAATGGAGCGAATACTTCAGTGGTTGTTTCAGATACTGAAACAGTAACTGCAATCGGAGGTGGCGGAGGTGGTGGTGCAAATGCAGCTATCACCGGCCAAAGAAATGGCGATAACGGAGGTTCGGGAGGTGGTTCAACACTCTTATATGTCGCCGGACCATCTGCAAATACAACGGTCGGTTTGGGAACATCTGGGCAAGGAAATAACGGCGGTGGCGCATTAAATGCAGGAAATAATTGGCCTGCAGGTGGAGGAGGCGGCGCGGGTGGCGCTGGACAATCTCCGGGAAGCAACACTAAAAGTGGCAGCGGTGGAGCGGGTTTGGCCAGTGCAATCACTGGAACGAACACTTGCTATGCAACTGGTGGTGGAGGCGGCATCAACTCCGGCCAAACTGGTGGTGATGCTGGCACATGTTCTGGGTTTAGCGCCAATATAAACGGCGGAGCCGGCGGGGCTGGAAGTGTCACACCAGCAACACCAACTTCAAATACTGGTGCCGGCGGTGGCGCCGCTGGATACAACGAAAGCAACGCGGACGTATCTGGTGGAACAGGTGCTTCGGGTGTTGTAGTCATCTCGTACGTGCCACCACTTTCGGATCAAATCGCTATCTCATCGCCAGTTCTGAGTACCACCAATAAGGCGTATCCATTTTCTCAAGATTCACTCACTGTTACTTCGGTGACTGGAGGTTCTGGAAGCGGTGCACTTTCGATTGCTTCAGTTTCGAGTGGTACTGCGACTAATTGCTTATGGAATGGAACGACACTTACGGCCACCAGCTCTGGAACCTGCACCTTAACGATTTCTAAAGCAGCAGATAGCAATTACAACGCAGCAACAACAAGTGCCACCTTTACTTTCGACCCCTTTACTATTTCTTACAATAAAGGCCCGGACGGAACGGGTGTTGATGTATCTCAAGTTCATGTATATCCAGGATCAGCAACTCTAAAAAATTCTGCAGATGCAAAATCATCTTTCACCCGTACTGGATATTCAGTCACGGGATGGACGACAGGATCAACTACTGGATCTGCAAAAACAAATGATCTAGGAAGTACCTATTCAAGTGCTGCCAATTTAACTCTCTATCCGGTATGGAGTATCGACGCCTATACGCTTACTTATAATGCAAATGGTGGAATCACTGGGACATCATCAGTAACGGTGCAAACTGGTAGTTCGGCAGTTTTGCCAACACCAACCAGAGCCAATTATCATTTTGACGCTTGGTTTGATGAATCTTCTTCACCTGCCACCCAAATTTCGGGGCCAAACTATTCGCCAATATCAAATAAAACATTGGTCGCGCACTGGACACAAAACTCTCTTTATGGTGTTGGTGCTTACACGGATCTTGGTTCAGTCACGGTCATCGATGGATACGGCGGAAGTTTTTCGGCAAATAATTCAACCAGCAGCGTATCTCTTACATATCCAATTAATGCACTTCCCGCCGGTACTTTTATTCATGGCCATATATTGAACGATCCCACTTCGGTTTCTTCTTCGATACCCGGCACGAATTCATACGTGGTAGCCATGGTTGTTGCTTGGAATGCTCCAGATGGAACGGTTCCTGCCACCGACACTGGCACCGCTCTGACTATGACTATGACAAATTCCTCAATCAAGAAGGGCGCAAAGGTATATAAGATTATCGCTGGGGTTGCCACATACGTTATGACCGCAACTAGTGACGGAACGGTTACTGTCTCATTAACCGAGGATCCTCAAGTTGTCGTCGTGATAACCAAATCTGATGCACCGACTGGAGTAACTGCTTCTAGTGGTGGAAATTCATCTTCAACTGTTTCTTGGAGTGCTCCGGCGATTAATGGTGGAGCTGCAATCACCGAATACACCGCTACATCAAGTGGTGGGCAACACTGCAGTAGCGCAACCACTTCTTGTTCAGTAACGGGATTAACGAACGGCAGTTCCTATACGTTCACTGTCACCGCCACTAACTCGGTTGGCACAAGCGATGCCAGCGCTGCATCTTCAGCGATATCTCCCGTAGCGCCCGCACCAGCGCCAGTCCCAAGTAGCAGTCCAATACCTGCTCCCGCAGTTCCAGATCCAGCAATTGCTGCCGCTAAAGCCGCGGCGGAGTTAAAAGCTGCAAACGAAAAAGCTGCTGCCGAATTAAAGGCTGCAAAAGAAAAAGCTGCTGCAGAATTGAAGGCTGCCGCTGAAGAGACTGCAGCACAGTTAGCCGAACTTGTGGCGTTAAGGCTGGCTCAGGAATTAGTGGATGACGCGGCAAGGGCTACTGCAGAGCGCAAAGCTGTGCAGGATAAAGAGGCGGCGGATGCTCGGATAGCCGAGGAATTGCGAATCGCTAAGGCAAAAGCGGATGCCATATTGAAAGCGGCTGCGGAGCAGAAAGCAGCTGAAGACGAACTAGCCGCGGCAGCAAATGCGGCCAAGAAGATAACCCCAAGTTTAACTTTGTATTCAGTTTCGAATTCGCTGAAACTTAGTACATACGACCTTGCATATTTAAAGAAATTTATTTCTAAACTCAAACCAACGGCAAAAATAACATGCATTGGATATATCTATACCCATGGCACAACAGCTGCCAAAGCAAAGCAACTAGCGACAAATCAAGCCGCTGCAGTGTGCAAAATTATTAGGGCGCAGAAGAAGACATTAGTTACTTCAATCGTTTTGTATTCATCTTCGACGGCTCCGAAAGCCGCCGTTGGATCAAGATGGGTCGCGGTTAGCTACCGCATTGATGGATTTGCGAAATATCCGATTAACTAAAAGATATTTCTGCATGGTTTGTCGAAGATCTAACCGGCGGTGAGCGCCGAGGAATAAAGATCCTCCCAGTGTGGGTTCGACCCCAGTCGGGGTACAAATCACATCAAACATGGGAATAACCTTGGGCGATGCATGGTTCTCATGACGTATTCAACAATTTGTTGATGAATGATTTCCAAATAGAAAGCTGACCCTCACACATGTTCAAGCCTGCTGATTCTTCCGTAACTCTTAGCCCTTTGATTGCTAATCGGTGGAGTCCACGTTCCTTCGATGCGGCTGCGCAGATATCTGACACCGACATCGCGGCAATTCTTGAAGCAGGTCGTTGGTCACCTTCCACCAATAATCAGCAACCATGGAGATTCATTGTCGCAAAACGTGGCGATGCGCATTTCGAGAATCTCAGCAAGCACTTTGCAGGCTTTAATGCCAAATGGGCACCAACAGCGTCAGCCTTAATTCTTGTTGTTGCGGTAACTACTAATGAGGATGGAACAACTCGTCCCTTCGCACTTTATGATGCGGGACTTGCCAGCGCATTCATGACGATGGAAGCAAATCATCGCGGTATTGCTGTGCACCCAATTGCTGGATATGACCGCGAACAAGTGAAGGCCCAATATTCACTTCCGGATAACTACATGCAAACTGCAATCTTGGTGCTGGGAACACAAGCATCTGCCGACGAACTGAAAGATCCAGCACTCTTGGAACGCGAGAAAGCTCCACGTGTGCGTTTGCCTCTATCTGAATTGGTTATTGCGGGTTTACCTGTCGCGTAGTTCCACTTTCGGAAGGGGTACTTAGCCTCCTAAATCGCCTATTTCTAGGCTGACTCCCAGCCTGTGAGCGTCTTTTGCGCTTGCTGGGAAGAATCTGCAACCTAGGATTGTTCTACTACTGATGGATCTTCCATCGGCTAAAGAAGGAGACAAGAGACTATGCAAAGCTCAAACCCTGTCTTGGGAAGAGCCTTTAATCAACGTGGCTTCGCATCTATGAACCCTGGAACAACCATGGCCCATGATGCCCCCGCTGATTCACCACAAACACTAGAGAATCTTTACAACGCACCAGCGGCATCATCCATTCGTACAGGTCGTATGACCATTGATGATGTTGTTACTCGCACCGGAATCCTTTTTGGAATTTTGGTCATCACTGGCGCTGCTGCATGGACACTCAACCTTGGCGGCGGATTCTTGATGGTTGGCTTCCTTGGCGGATTCGTTCTTGCGATGGTGAACACATTTAGTAAGACTGTTCGACCAGCAATGATCATTGCCTACGCGGCACTTGAAGGATTAGCACTGGGCACACTCAGCCATGTGTACAACACGATCTATCCAGGAATCGTAAGCCAAGCAATCCTTGGAACACTTGCTGCATTTGTTGGCGTTCTCTTTGCTTATCGCAGTGGACGCGTCCGTGTAACACCACGTTTTAATCGCATGGTGATGGGCGCAGCAATTGGCTATCTAGTCCTTGGGCTTGTCAGCATGTTTGCATCCTTTGCAAATGTTGGCGGCGGAATGGGTCTCTACGGAGTTAGCGGACTCGGACTTCTTCTAGCCCTTGGCGGTGTTGCACTTGCCAGCGTTTTCTTGATTTTGGACTTTGATCAAATTCAAAAGGGCGTCAATGCAGGATTGCCAGAAGTTGAATCATGGCGCGCAGGCTTTGGTCTTATGGTGACTTTGGTCTGGTTGTACATGGAAGTTCTTCGCTTGCTTTCCATATTACGCAATAGCAACTAATACTTGAAACCTGTTTGTTGGTTGCATTTAGTTAAAACAGTTTAGGAATTAGCCCTCACCAACCTGGTGGGGGCTAATTTATTTCCTGGCTAACTAGTTTTGGCCGCCTGAGTTATCCAATGTAGTAGCGGGATTACTTGTTGGTAAATGTGATTTTCTTGTTTCTGGAAGTCGAAATGCAAGAAGTATTGATAGTGAGAAGACTGCGGCCGAAACCATGAAAGCGGTTCGGAAAGAGAACACGTCGGATAAGAATCCAACAGTGATTGGTCCAACAATCATCCCGGCGTCCCCAGCCATCTGAAAGAGGGCAATCACTTGTCCGCTCTTTCCTCGGATCACATCTCCGACGATGTTGGCGGGTGTTGTCGATAAGAAGGCGCCACCGAGTCCCATGATGCACATACCCACCAAGTACATCCAGGGATGGACCGCAAAGACCAACATCAGCACACCCACCATGACAACACTTGTACCTATAAGCAGGGCGGTGCGCCGGCCACGGATGTCAGAGAGGGTGCCTGCGGGTAGCAGGAGAATTCCCTGGAAGAGCGCAGTCAGAGTGAAGCCCAAACCAACAATTGAAGCGGTGGAGTGAAGTTCTTCTGTAACAAACAAAGGCAATATTGATGATCGCAATCCAAAGAGAACCCAACTTGTTACGAATGAAAGCATTAGCGCTGTTCGGTATGGCGCGATCGTAAAGGCCTCTGAGATTTTCATGCTTTCGGTGGATGAATCATCGGCCACTGATTGGCGCTTACCAGGTGAAAGAAATAGGAATCCAACTGTTCCTGCGCAAAGCAGAAAAACAGAGTACACAAAGAATGGTGCCCTTAAGGAAATACCGATCAACATTCCACCGATTGCAGGACCTGCGATACCGCCGACTAAGAATGCGCCGTTATAAATAGATTGTGCTCGGCCACGCATGTCATCAGAGACCGATCGCATGATGATGGATCCTGCAGCGACCGAAAACATTGATGAACCAAGTCCACCAGCAGTGCGGAAGATAACGAGTTGTGAATAGCTTTGGGCTATCGCGCATAACAGCGTGAAGAAGGAAACCATCAAGATGCCCGTTGCGAAGACTGGGCGTTCGCCAAATCTATCTACGAGCCGTCCGGAAATTAACCCGGAACAAAACCGAGCAATGGCAAAGGATGAAACGATAAAACCAACGGCAGCGTTATTTACTCCGAATGATTTCGTGAAAAGCGGAATTGCTGGAACAACAATGCCGAAGCCGACGGCGACAAAGAATGCCGCGCCGACGAGGACTTTAACTTCGCGCGGAAGACCCGCGAGAAGTTTCTGTTGGATCAACCAAGAGCCTCGCCAGCAGCTTCTTCACGGGCCGCTGCATAATCGTTGCTTGTACGAAGTGGCACTTCGCGAAGCATCAACGCAAGAATGAAACCGAGCGCTGTGACTGGTGCTGCTGCAAGAAAGACGACGTGGAATGCGTTTACGTAAGCATCGAGGGCAGTGTTGTGAACAAGGACGGAAACTTTCCCAGGGGCAGAAATAATTGCCGTAAGTGCCTTAGGTGACGTATCAACACCGGCAACGGCAGATGGATTACTCTTAGCGAGATCGGTAAATCCACTTGCCATGTAATGGGTGAGGCGGTTGTTGAGAACAGCGCCAAAGAGTGCGGTACCGAAAACGCTGCCGAGGGAGCGGAAGAAGGTATTAGAACTCGTGGCAACGCCCATATCGCTGAAATCAACTGAGTTTTGGAGGGCGATAACGATGGTCTGCATAGATAGACCAAGGCCTGCGCCAACGATGATTGCGTAGATGGATAGCTGCCAATAAGGAGTCGTCCGTGTAAGTGTGACCATCAAGAGAATTCCGACGGTCATGATTGCTGTTCCAACGACAGGGAAAATCTTGTAGTGACCCTTGCTGCTGATGCGCTTACCGCTAAAGATCGACATCGAAACGATACCCAACATCAATGGAATCAATTTAAGTCCTGCTGTTGTTGCGGTGTTGCCCTTAACGATCTGTAAGTAGAGAGGCAACATAACAATTGCACCGAACATACCTGCACCAATTACGGCGCCGAGTACAGAGGTCAATGTAAAAGTGTGATTCTTGAAAAGTCGCAAAGGCAAAATTGGTTCCTTTGCCTTACCTTCCCAATAAACAAATCCACCAGAGATTGCTAATCCAACAACAAGGTAGGCAAGAGTGCGTGAATCCAACCAACCGTACTCAGGTCCGTAAACGGCAACCGAGAGAAGCAAGGATGTAACGCCAAGGATAAGTAGCAGCGCACCAAAGTAATCGATGGAGTGCTCGCGCTTGATTTTAGGAATATGTAAGACCGCTGAAGTGATGACTAGAGCAAGGATTCCAAATGGAAGGTTGATGTAGAAAATCCAACGCCATCCAGTGATTCCGAGAATTGTGTGGTGATCAGAGAAGAAGCCACCAAGCAATGGACCTGCAACAGATGAGAGTCCCCATACTGCACCGAAGTAACCTTGATAACGACCGCGCTCGCGTGGAGGAACGATGTCACCGATGATGACGAATGTCAGCGCCATCAAACCACCCGCGCCAAGACCTTGTAGTGCGCGCGTAGCAATAAGTTGAGTCATGTTTTGTGCAGCACCGGCAAGTGCCGAACCAATAAGGAAGGTCACGATCGCGAACTGGAAGACAACTCGACGGCCATAAAGGTCGGAGATCTTTCCGTAGAGCGGAGTTGATGCAGTTGAAGTAAGAAGGTAAGCCGTCACAACCCAGGTGTATTCCTTAAG
>CAIYRR010000014.1 GCA_903928745.1 uncultured Actinomycetes bacterium
CTTCCACTTCACCATCGACAATTGTCCAATCAACTCGAACTGCTTCATGAACCATGCGATTCGTTCGCTCAGGGAGATTGCTCTGAAAATAGTTACTCAACCGAGATTTCAGGCTAAGAGCTTTACCAACATAGATGACTTTGTTATCCGCGTTAAAGAAGCGATACACACCAGGCAGCGAAGGAATGTCCTTTGGGCGATAACTGCTGGGTTCGGCCATTACTTCTTACCTGTAACGCTCTTTCGATTTGTTCCGAGAATTTCAGCGAGGAAATGCCCCGTGTAACTTGCTGGATTCTTAGCAACATCTTCTGGGGTGCCTTCTGCGACAACAGTTCCACCGCGGAATCCACCCTCTGGTCCCATGTCGATTACCCAGTCGGCGGACTTGATCACATCAAGATTGTGCTCAATAACAACCACGGTATTTCCGGTATCTACTAAGCGATTGAGAACACCAAGCAATTTACTAACATCCTCAAAGTGCAGACCCGTAGTCGGCTCGTCCAGAACGTAGATTGTGCGGCCAGTTGATCGACGCTGAAGTTCTGTTGCTAGTTTTACACGTTGTGCTTCTCCACCAGAGAGTGTGGGTGCAGACTGTCCCAACCTGACATAACCCAGACCAACATCACAGAGCGTCTTTAGAAAACGCGCAATCGTAGGAACGGCTTCGAAGAAATCCCTTGCTTGCTCGATAGGCATATCCAGAACTTCAGAAATTGTTTTGCCTTTGAAATGAACTTCAAGTGTTTCGCGGTTATATCGCGCACCGTGACACACTTCGCATGGCACATATACATCTGGCAAGAAGTTCATCTCGATAGTGATCGTGCCTTCGCCTGCGCAGTTCTCGCATCTTCCGCCTTTCACATTGAAAGAGAAACGGCCTTGAAGATATCCCCGCACCTTGGCTTCAGAAGTCTCTGCAAACAAGGCTCGAATCTTGTCAAAAACTCCCGTATAAGTTGCTGGATTAGAGCGCGGAGTTCTTCCAATGGGCGATTGATCAACGTGAACAACTTTATCCAGTAGATCCACTCCCGAAACTGTGCGATGGCGACCTGGCACCATGCGAGCACCGTTGAGTTTATTGGCGAGAGTCACATAAACAATGTCATTGATGAGAGTTGATTTACCCGAACCACTTACTCCTGTCACAGCTACAAATGCACTCAAAGGTATGGCTACATCGATATCTTTTAGGTTATTTTCCTTCGCGCCTTTGACAACAAGCTGACGCTTTAAGTCCACGGGGCGACGCACGGCAGGAATTTCGATCGCTTTGCGCCCCGATAAATAGGCCCCCGTTATCGACTCTTTCGAATCCAGTAGAGCCTGGTAATCACCAGAAACCACGACATTGCCACCGTGCTCCCCCGCACCTGGTCCAATATCAACGATCCAGTCCGCGGCGCGAATAGTTTCTTCATCGTGTTCAACAACGATGAGAGTGTTTCCTAGATCTCGCAGACGGGTCAGTGTCTCTATAAGGCGGCGATTATCGCGTTGATGCAAACCGATGCTCGGTTCATCTAAAACATAGAGAACTCCAACTAATCCAGAACCGATTTGAGTTGCCAGACGGATGCGCTGGGCTTCTCCACCTGACAAAGTGGCAGCAGGTCGTTCGAGAGAGAGATAGTCCAAGCCAACATCCAGAAGAAAACCTAATCGTGCGTGCACTTCCTTCATTACGCGTTCAGCAATTTGACTCTCACGAGCATTGAGCTCGATGGATAAAAGGAAATCAGCTGTATCTGAAATCGAGAGTGCGCAAATTTCGGCAATGTTCTTTCCGCCAACAGTGACTGCAAGCACTTCTGGTTTTAGGCGGGCACCTTTACATGCTGGACAAGGTATTTGACGCATATAGCCTTCGTATTTGTCACGGCTATATTCGCTATCAGTCTCTCCGTGGCGACGATGTATAAATGGAATGACGCCTTCAAAGCCTGTCGAATAATTTCTTACACGGCCATAACGATTCTTGTATTTCACGTGCACTTCATATTGATATCCCTGCAAAATCGCTTCTTTTGCCTTTGCAGACAATTTCTTCCACGGATTATCTAAAGAGAAATTTACTTCGCCCGAGAGAGCTTCCAGCAATCGCAGAAAATACTCACTCGTTTGACCAGAAGCCCACGGAGCAATCGCACCTTCGTTTATCGAAATCGAATCATCAGGAATGATCAACTCTTCATCTACTTCAAGTTTGGTACCAATGCCAGAACATTCTGCACACGCTCCAAATGGAGAGTTGAATGAGAATGACCTTGGCTCAAGCTCTTCAAAAGAAAGTTCGCATTCGTGGCATGCCAAATGTTCACTGTAGGTGCGCTCTTTATCTTTACCTTTTGAATCGACAAAATCCAGCAAAACGATACCTTGAGCTAAGCGTAATGCGGTTTCAATCGAGTCGGTAAGCCGTCCCTTGGATTCCGCTTTTGCAGTCAAGCGGTCAATCACTACTTCAATCGTATGTTTCTCTTGTTTCTTTAACTTCGGGGCTTCCGCAAGTGCAACGACGGTGCCATCTATTCGAGCACGTGAATATCCCTGGCTGATCAATTCTTGAAAGAGATCAACAAACTCACCTTTGCGCGCCCGAATGACAGGCGCGAGAATCTGGAATTTCGTCGTTGCAGGCATTGCCAAAATTTGGTCAACAATTTGTTGCGGTGTCTGTCGGGAAACTGGGCTACCGCATTTTGGACAATGCGGACGACCCGCCCTTGCAAATAGCAAACGCAGGTAGTCATACACTTCAGTGATCGTTCCCACGGTTGAGCGCGGGTTTCGATTCGTTGATTTTTGGTCGATCGATACAGCTGGTGAAAGACCCTCAATAAAATCAACATCGGGTTTATCCATCTGCCCCAAGAATTGTCGCGCATAAGCAGAAAGGGACTCCACGTACCTGCGCTGTCCTTCGGCAAAGATCGTGTCAAAAGCAAGACTGGATTTTCCGGAACCCGATAAGCCCGTGAAAACAATGAGAGCATCACGCGGGAGTTCGATCGAAACATCTTTAAGGTTATGTTCACGCGCGCCACGGACGATGAGTTTGTCGATCAATTAAACCCCCGCCGTTTCCATGCCTCGAAGTTCCCTTTTTAAATCCTTGATTTCATCGCGCAACCGAGCCGCAAGTTCAAATTGCAAATCCCCAGCCGCGCTGCGCATCTGATCAGTGAGCGACTCTATCAACGCGAGAAGTTCCTGTCTTGGCAGAGTTGCCAGAGTTTTCGTATGCAACCCAATTGCTGGCGTCTTTGAACGCTGACCCTTGCGGCCACTTGACGCTAGGAGTTCTTCTGTATCTTCACTTTCTCGATTGATGAGATCGGTAATATCTGCAATTTTCTTTCGAAGTGGCTGCGGGTCCACTCCCCTCTCCAGGTTGTAGGCAACCTGTTTGGCTCGACGACGATTCGTTTCATCAATCGCCTTCTCCATAGATTTTGTGATGTTATCGGCATACATGTGCACTTCGCCCGAAACATTTCGCGCTGCCCGACCGATGGTTTGAATCAAGGCGGTCGCAGAACGCAAGAATCCTTCTTTGTCAGCATCCAATATGGCGACCAAGGAAACTTCGGGAAGATCCAGACCTTCTCGCAATAAATTGATTCCAATCAAAACATCGTATTCGCCCGACCGCAATTCTCGGAGGAGCTCAACTCGCCTCAATGTATCTACCTCCGAATGCAGATAACGAACTCGCACTCCACGCTCTTGTAGGTAATCCGTGAGATCTTCAGACATCTTTTTAGTGAGGGTCGTTACAAGAACTCTCTCGTTGCGCTCGGCTCGGATATTGATTTCATGGAGCAAATCATCAATCTGACCCTTAATAGGTTTGAGAACAATCTTGGGGTCAACTAATCCGGTTGGGCGGATAACTTGCTCAACGACATCCCCTGCAACTTTCTCCATTTCATATTTTCCTGGTGTAGCCGAGAGATAAACCTTTTGACCCACGCGCTGAAGAAACTCGTCCCAACGCAGGGGACGATTGTCCATAGCGCTAGGCAACCGAAAGCCATGCTCTACGAGAGTTCTCTTGCGGGAGGCATCTCCCTCGAACATCGCACCAATCTGAGGAACAGTCACATGGGACTCATCGATCACCAGCAAGAAATCTTCAGGGAAATAGTCCAACAAACAATTGGGACCAGAACCGGGCTCGCGACCATCTATGTGGCGTGAATAGTTTTCGATTCCAGAGCAAAATCCCAATTGCGCCATCATCTCTAAATCGAAAGTAGTACGCATTCCAATGCGTTGTGCCTCTAGCAATTTGCCTTGACGTTCAAAAACTTCTAGTTGCTCGGCTAGTTCGACTTCGATCTCGCTGATCGCTCGCTTCATCGTCTCGGGACCAGCGGCATAATGAGTTGCAGGAAAGACGTACATCTCTTGCTCGTCCCGAACTATTTCGCCTGTCAAAGGATTTAGCGTTGTGATGCGTTCGATTTCATCGCCGAACATTTCGATCCGCAACGCTAACTCTTCATACATCGGGATGATTTCTACGGTGTCTCCGCGGACACGGAAAGTTCCTCGTTCGAAAGCCATGTCATTACGCTTGTATTGGATGTCTACAAACTTGCGGAGCAATTGTTGCCGGTCGATTTCATCGCCCACCTTGAGCCGAACCATACGGTCTACATACTCTTGGGGCGTTCCTAGACCATAAATACATGAGACCGTAGCGACAACAATTACATCGCGCCTAGTTAGTAGCGAGTTAGTTGCCGAGTGACGAAGTCTTTCAACCTCATCATTTACACTCGAATCTTTCTCGATAAATGTATCCGTCTGTGGAACATAGGCTTCAGGTTGGTAATAGTCGTAGTAGGAAACAAAGTATTCAACTGCGTTATTAGGCATCAATTCGCGAAATTCGTTTACTAACTGGGCAGCCAAGGTTTTGTTCGGAGCAATAACCAATGTGGGACGTTGCAAGCGTTCGATTAACCAAGCAGTTGTGGCCGACTTGCCCGTTCCTGTCGCACCCAAGAGAACTATGTCTTGATCGCCTCTTTCGATCCTTCGAACGATTTCCTCGATGGCTTCGGGCTGATCTCCTGCAGGTACGTAGTCACTGATAACTTGAAAAGGTTCAACACGTCGTTGAAGATCGCTAATAGGACGCACGGCGCAACTGTACTGGGGGTTAATCGCTTGCGCGCTGCAAAGGAGGGAATACATCCTCCCAGAGGTGTTCTACAGCGCGTAAGAGTTCATTTTGAGAAGAATCATTTCTTAGAACAAAATCGGAGATGCTTGCTCGTTGCTCATTACTCGCTTGGGCTGCTATCCGTGCATCAATTTCATATGACTTCAAGCCCCTCTGAAGAAGCCGTTCTCTGCGTGAAAGATCGGATGATTCAACGGTAATCACATAATCAAAACGCGGAGAAGCCCCCGACTCGAAAAGAAGAGGTATCTCATAAATGAGAATGTCATCGCCACGCATGAGAGAAACTGCCGATTCAAAAAGCTCCCGAACTCTTGGATGCACGATGCGATTAAGGGCGAGGAGCTTCTGGGGATCTTCAAAGACCAAATCACCCAGAGCCTTGCGATCTATATCGCCATTTTTGAGAATGGAATCGCCAAAAGTTGCGACAACTTCATCGAATCCGGATGAGCCTCGCTCTATTGCCGCTCGAGCCAACTGATCTGCATCGATCACACGTGCTCCTAGTTCAGAAAAGTACTGAGCTACTAGAGACTTGCCCGAACCAATTCCTCCGGTGAGCGCGACAACCAACATATGAGGACTTTACTGCAACAAAAAGAAACCGACCCCGAGATTTCTCTCGAGGCCGGCAACTTCTTTAGTGATTGAGGTCGGCTAAATTATTCAGCGCTCTCAGATGTAGCAACAACAGTGGCTTCTGGATCGGTTGCTGCTGCAGCATCTGCTGCGCGGGCTTCGTCCTTCTGCTTCTTGTGTGCCATAAAGCGAGTTTGGGCTTCAGCGTATTGACGCTCCCACTCTTCGCGTTGGGTTTCAAATCCAGGCTTCCACTCTTGAGATTCTGCATCGAAACCTTCTGGATAAATGAAGTTTCCTTCTGCATCGTAACGAGCAGCCATTCCGTATTGAGTTGGATCGAATGCTTCGATTTCAACTTCATGTCCTTCATTGGCTTGCTTGAGTGATAGTGAGATTCGACGACGCTCTAGATCGATATCAATAATCTTCACGAAGAGTTCGTCATCGACTTGAACAACCTGCTCTGGGATTTCAACATGGCGCTCGGCCAATTCTGAAATGTGAACAAGTCCCTCGATGCCTTCATGAACGCGGATGAACGCGCCAAAAGGAACCAACTTAGTGACTTGACCAGGAACAACTTGATTGATCGTATGTGTACGAGCAAATGCTTGCCATGGATCTTCTTGAGTTGCCTTCAGTGAGAGAGATACACGCTCGCGCTCGAAATCAACTTCGAGAACTTCAACGGTCACTTCATCGCCAACTTCGACAACTTCGCCCGGATGATCAATGTGCTTCCAAGAAAGCTCTGATACGTGAACCAAACCATCCACGCCACCAAGATCTACGAATGCACCGAAGTTAACGATCGATGAAACAACACCGCTTCGTACTTGACCCTTTTGTAGTTGGTTAAGGAATGTGGTGCGTGACTCAGATTGAGTCTGCTCAAGATAAGCGCGACGTGAAAGAACAACGTTATTGCGATTCTTATCTAGTTCGATGATGCGTGCTTCAACCTGCTTGCCAATGTATGGCGTCAGATCGCGTACGCGACGCATTTCAACAAGAGATGCAGGCAAGAAGCCGCGAAGTCCAATATCAACGATCAAGCCACCCTTAACAACTTCGATGACTGTACCGACAACAACTTCGTCACGCTCTTTTTTGCCTTCGATTTCGCCCCAGGCGCGCTCATATTGTGCGCGCTTCTTGGACAAGATCAAACGACCTTCTTTGTCTTCCTTCTGAAGAACGAGTGCCTCAACTTTTTCGCCAACTTTGACGATTTCATTTGGGTCTACATCGTGACGGATAGAAAGTTCACGTGAAGGAATTACACCTTCAGTTTTATATCCAATATCAAGAAGTACTTCGTCACGATCTACTTGTACGACTATGCCTTCAACAAGGTCTCCATCATTAAAGTTTCTGATGGTGCCTTCAATTGCAGCGAGGAAATCTTCTGCTGATCCAACGTCATTAATTGCGATTACTGGTGAGGTGCTCAAGTTGCTCCGTAGGGATAGAAAGTAGTAGGGATAGGGCGGCTAAGGGTACGGTTTTCACGCACATGGGGTCAAACTCGCCGAGTAGAGTGAGCGCATTATGAAGAGATACCGCCAATTATTGGCTATTCCGCACGTGAAGGTGCTCCTCATCAGCGCTTTTCCTGCGAGAGTCGCTTACGGAATGGTGGCGTTGGCAACCTTCTTCAAGGCACAGCAATCAACGGGTTCCATTGCCATTGCAGGTCTTGCCATCGGTTTAGAAACCTTTTCATCAGCTGCGACTGCGGGTCTGCGTGGTTCTCTCATGGATAAATGGGGGCAGAAATGGCCCTTACGTATATTCGTTCCGGCCTATGCAGGGATGCTCATCGCTCTCAATGCTTCGCACACAAAGATTTCAATCTTGATTTTTTCATTTCTCCTGGGTCTCATGGCACCCCCCATCAATTTGTCCATCAGGCCATTATGGAAATCCATTGTTCCTGCAGAGTTTCTGCGAACCGCCTATGCAATCGATACCGCTGTCATCAGTGCGGCCTCCGTTCTTGGACCGGTCATTGCGACGACTCTTGCTCTATCTAAACATCCAGGAAGTGCCTTAGGAGTTTGCTCCTTCTTGCTTTTTCTTGGTGGCGCCTCTCTTGCGCTAACAAAGGTTTCATCGACATGGAAACCTGAAGCCAAAGTGCGTGGTGGCATTGCCACTTTTAGGAACCCAGCAATGCTGCTACTGATGTTAGAGGGATGTTTTATTGGATTTGGAATGGGATCTTTCGAAATTGGCGTCCCTGCATTTGCCACGATGGAACATCTTCCACATCGCACCGCATGGATCCTGGGAACAATGGGAGTAACCAACATTATTGGTGGATTACTTGGCGGAATGGTTTCTAGAAAGGCATCACCGCTCGTCGCATTTCAACGCACCTATTTAGTTTGGTTCTTAGTCTCATTGCCTCTTGCTTTTACTTACCCCGGTTGGAGTATGGCGATTATCGCTGGTTGCATCGGCCTTTCGACGGGAGCTGTGACTGTCTTCTATATGGAAATCATGGAAGCGGTGAGATCAAAGGGAAGTGCGATTGCCTCTCTCGGTTGGCTCTGGACTGTTGAAGGTTCATTCGCGTCCCTTGGTGCCGCGGTCGGAGGATGGATAGGAGCTTCAAATCCTCGAATCGCTCTGGGCGTATGCACGATCTGTGTGGGTTGTGGTTTAACTGTTTTAACTATCGGACGAAAAAGGCTATCCGCGGCAAACGCGATTCCTACCGAAGAAGAAGACCTAAACGCGATGAAGGAAAACACAGACCTGCACAACATGAATTAGTGTGCGGCTTCGTTCCAGCTCTTACCAATTCCTACGCTCACAGCCAATGGGGCTTTCAGTGGATAAGCAGCCCCCATTTGTTCGCGAACTAATGTGGTTAGAGCTTCTTCCTCGCCGGCAACAACTTCGAAAATAAGTTCGTCATGAACTTGTAAGAGAAGTCTCGACTGCAAATTCTGAGAAGCCAGTGCCGAATCAACGTTAAGCATTGCCTCCTTAATAATGTCCGCTGCTGAGCCTTGTATCGGTGCATTCAATGCCATGCGCTCAGCAACTTCTCGGCGTTGACGATTATCGTGATTGAGATCTGGTAAATATCGACGCCTTCCAAGAATTGTTTCTGTGTATCCCACTTTCCTGGCTTCCTCAACAACGGTCTTTAAGTAATCTCGAATTCCGCCAAATCTTTCAAAGTATTTATCCATCAAATCTTGCGCCTGCGGTGGAGTGATTCCCAATTGCGCCGAAAGACCATACGATGAAAGTCCATAAGCTAATCCGTAAGACATTGCCTTGATTTGGCGTCGCATCTCTGAATCGACATCAGCAGGTGCAACTCCAAATACCTCAGAGGCAACGGTGGAGTGCAAATCCTCCCCCGATGCAAAGGCAGCTAATAAATGATCATCGTTAGATAAATGGGCCATGATGCGCATCTCTATCTGGCTGTAATCCGCGGTGAGTAACCCAACATAACCTTTACCAGCAACGAAACAATCGCGGATCTTGCGACCCTCCTCCGTTCGCACTGGGATGTTCTGCAAATTAGGGCCCGTAGAAGAAAGGCGCCCTGTAGCTGCAACAGTTTGAGCGAAGTGAGTATGAATTCGTCCATCAGAAGCGATCTCAGAGAGAAGTCCTTCTATCGTCGTTCGCAACTTGTTGGTTTCGCGTATACGCAAAAGTTGATTGAGAACAGGATGTTGAGTCTTTTCAAAAAGCCATTCCAACGATTCAGCATCCGTCGTAAATCCTGTCTTGATCTTCTTCGTCTTAGGTAACTTTAGTTCGTCAAAGAGAACCACTTGAAGTTGCTTGGGCGATGCCACGTTAAATTCATGTCCGACGGCTTCATATGCAGCATTGGTCTCCCGTTCAACTTCTGAAAGAAAGAACTGCTGGAGCGCTAGCAATTTCTCGCTATCCACACAAATTCCGCGACGTTCAATTACAGCAAGTAACTTGGCGATGGGAAGTTCTAAGTTCTCATACAGTTCCAAAACTTGACGATCTTTCATCTCCCGCATCAATGAATCTTGGAGAACAAAGAGTGAAGATGCGCTCTGCAAAAGGATTTGTCCAGTATCTGTCGCATTGATTTGGGCACCATCTCCCCAGCGCTCCAAAAGATCATTGAGATTCTGGGCGCGAACGCCAGGGTTCACTACATAAGCGGCCAACGCGGTATCAAATGTGATGCCAGCGACAGGGAGAACGCGATCGAGAGACTTTGCATCATGGAGAATCTTGGATATCGAGCCATCGCTTATCCAATCCCCCATTTGCGATGAATGGACGAGATAACTCTCTGAGGGAGAAAATGCAACTGCATAGCGATGCACTTTCTCTTCCGAGATTTCACAAGCGATTGCTATGAGTTGCTTGCGGCTTTTTATCTTGGTTGAGAGTTCGGAGGAGGTAAGAACGTTCTCTTCAAGGTCAAATCCCAACATCATGAGTGGTTCTGATTCAACGGCTACATTTTCGGCACTCTTACCGACGAGGGGCTTGACGCGATCCTTCAAAGTTCGAAATTCAAGTTGGTCGAAGAGGGAATACATTCTTGACTCATCGATGCCATCCCAAGATAAATCTTTCAGTGAGACATCCAAAGGAACATCATGCAACAGTTGCGTGAGTTCTCGATTTCGCAGGACGGAATCCACATTCTCGCGCAAAGAAATCCCGACTTTCCCAGGTACTTGATCGATTTTCGCCAGAAGATTGGTCAGCGATCCATACTCAACTACCCACTTAGCAGCGGTCTTCTCGCCCACACCTGGAATTGAAGGCAAGTTATCACTCGGGTCTCCACGTAACGCTGCAAAATCGGGATAGTTCTCGGGCGACATTCCGTACTTTTCGAAAACTGCGTCGGGCGTCATCCGCGCCAATTCACTTACGCCTCGCTTGGGATAGAGAACAGTGATCTTCTCTGTGACTAATTGGAAGCTATCTCGATCGCCAGAACAGATGACAACATCCATCCCCTCTTTCTGGGCCTGAGTAGAAATCGTGGCCAAAATGTCATCGGCCTCAAAACCCTCTTTCTCAAATTGGGAAATCTTAAATGCAGAAACAAGATCATGCAGAAAGGACATCTGGGATCGAAATTCATCGGGTGTTGCAGATCGAGTCGCTTTGTAGTCAGGGAATATCTCTGTACGAAAAGTCTTTCTAGAAACATCAAAAGCCACTGCAATATGAGTCGGTTTCTCTTCTTTAATGAGCGAAATCATCATCGTTGCAAAACCATAAACAGCGTTGGTGTGCTGGCCCGTAGCCGTGGTGAAATTCTCGGCCGGAAGTGCATAGAAAGCGCGGTAGGCCATGGAGTGACCATCTATCAAAAGTAATTTGGCGCTCATGACCTGCATTCTATGGGGCGCAAGATAGACTCACCCGTTATGAGCGATCAATCAATGGCAGATTTCATGGAGATTTTACGAGAGCGCGGCAGTGGTGCACTTGATAAGAAAATGGGAATCATGATCACGGAGGCATCCCCTACGCGCCTCGTCGCAACAATGCCCGTTGAGGGAAACACGCAGCCACTGGGTCTTCTCCATGGAGGAGCAAATGTGGTTCTTGCTGAAAGTCTTGGATCCATCGGAACGCAATTACACGCCGGTCCCGATCGTCGAATTGTCGGTGTCGACATCAATGCAACGCACCATAAATCGGCTACCCAAGGAATTGTTACTGCAGTGGCAACGCCAATTTCGTTAGGCAAAACGATGTGCTGCTACGAGATTGTCATTACCAATGAAGCAGGAGAGCGAACCTGCACTGCGCGAATAACTTGCTTAATCCTCGCGCAGCGCTAGTTCATAAAATCAACCGCCTAGGTATGCCTTCGTTACTGCATCGTCCTTGGCAAGATCTGAAGCGTTACCGCTCATCTTGATCATTCCCGACTCAAGAACATAAGCACGGTCAGCAACATCCAGAGCAGCAGCAGCATTTTGTTCAATAAGCAAGATGGTGATTCCTTGCTCGCGAATTTTGATGATCGTCTCAAAAATCATATCCACCAAGACTGGCGCAAGACCCATTGAAGGTTCATCAAGAAGGAGCAACTTAGGAGCACCCATCATCGCGCGGGCTACAGCGAGCATCTGCTGTTCTCCGCCCGACATGGTTCCGCCTTTTTGCTCATAACGCTCACGAAGTCGTGGGAAAAGCTCGAGGACTCGCTCACGATCAGCCTCAATGGCTTCTTTGTCGTTTCGCAAGAATGCTCCAAGATCGAGATTCTCTCGGACAGACATGCGAGGGAAGATTCGACGACCTTCAGGTGATTGGCAAAGTCCCATCTTTACGATCTCATGTCCTGGGCGACCTTCAATATTCTTGCCTTGGAATGTAATCGTTCCGGCTTTCGGCTTGAGCAATCCAGAGATCGTACGCAACGTCGTGGATTTGCCCGCTCCATTTGAACCAATGAGTGTGACAATCTCGCCTTCGTTAACGGTGAGTGAAAGTCCCTTAACGGCCATGATCGAACCGTAGGCGACTTTGAGATCTTTAACTTCAAGAAGAGCGCTCATGCCTTCTCTCCCTTTGCTTTACCGAGGTAGGCCTCGATGACTCGTTGGTTGGATTTAATATCGGCAGGTGAACCTTCTGCGATTTTCTCGCCCTGGTCCAGAACTGTTACTCGCTCGGAGACTGACATAACAACGCTCATATCGTGCTCGATCAGCAAGATCGAAACGTCTTGCTCATCGCGCAATTTATAGACGAAGTTGATAAAAGTCAGCGACTCTTGTGGGTTCATGCCCGCAGTTGGTTCATCCAAAAGAAGAACCTTTGGCTTGAGGGCTAAGGCACGCGCAACTTCAAGACGACGTTGATCACCGTATGAAAGGTTTCTGGCGTACTCTCCGGCCCATTTACCAATGCCAACAAAATCCAAGAGTTTGCGTGCATCCTCATGAGCTTGTTTTTCCTCACGACGTTGGTGAGGTGTTCCAAGAATGGTTGCAATGATTCCCGACTTTAAATGGGAATGCATAGCAACCATGACATTCTCTTCTGCGGTCATTAAACCAAAGAGGCGAATATTCTGGAAAGTACGTGCTACGCCTCCTGAAGCAATCTTGTGTGGAGGACGCGCCGTGATATCCAAATCACCAAACAAGACGTTTCCACTTGTTGGCTTATAGAGACCAGTAAGAACGTTAAAGAATGTTGTCTTACCTGCGCCATTTGGACCAATAAGGCTGACAATCTTTCCTGTCGGAATATCGAATGTCACATTATTTACTGCGGTCAAACCACCGAATTGAACGGTGATGTTCTTAGCTAGTAGAGCGCTTGTCATTAGTGTGCTCCCCCAACGTTTGATGTCGTGTCATCGCCTTCATGCAAGATTGCTTTCAAACGTGATTCAGGAATAAGTCCTTCGCGCTTAAAGAGCATCATAAAGATCAGAGCTCCACCGAAAAGAAGGAAGTTATATGACGGGAAGTTAATCGCCGTGTGGAAAGTGTTATTAACCAAATCACCGAAGGCCGGAAGGCCTGTCGAGTTGATCCATGCCAGTAACAACGCGCCGACCATAACGCCCCATACGTTACCCATTCCGCCAAGAACAACCATCGCAAGCAAGATAATCGAAATTGAGAAGTTAAAGCGATCAGCAAAGACGCCGTTCACATGCGTTGCAAAAGCAACACCGCCAACGCCGCCACTGAATGCACCAACAGCGTAGGCAGCCAGCTTCGTTGTCATCAACGGAACGCCCATCATGCTCGCCGCGAGTTCATCTTCGCGAATCGCAAGCCATGCACGACCAAGACGACCTTTACGAAGTCTGAGCGAAACGAAGACCATTACCGCTGTAAGGAAAACAAAGATGGAGAATTTCCAGCTGAAATCGAAAGGCCCAAGAATCTTTCCTGGTACCGCCACGTTGTCGATTGGCGAAATACCTTTCGTTCCGTTGGAAAGGTTAAAGCCACCAATGTTCTCTCCGTTTGTGAAGAACTGCGGAATGATTTCTCCAAATCCCAAAGTAACGAGGGCCAGGTAATCACTCTTTAGGCGCAGAGTTGGTGCGCCGATAATAATGCCGAACATTGCGCAAATGATTCCGCCAACAATCAGCACGCCCCAGAAAGTGAGGTGGATACCAGGTTGTTTGGCAGCATCTGATGGAGATAAGAAGTGGAAATTCACTTGGCGGAAGAATGCCGACATGAACCAACCAGCGCTATAGCCACCAATTGCCCAGAATGCGACGAAACCTAGATCGAGTAACCCGGCGTAACCCACCACGATGTTAAGACCTAGTGCACAGATAACCCAGACCAATGATTCATTGACCGTTGTTGGAGGCAACCAATTCTGGAAAATAGTTTGAGGGCCATCAGGCAAGTTGTACATGATGTAGGTGTAGAAAACCCAGATCACAACTGCAGCGATGCTGAAACCTATTGCCCACTTCTTGTGCGATGAGCCCTTCTTGGGCGCATTTGAATTCTTAGTACGCATCTTCATCACACTTTCTCCGTAACTGCTTTACCGAGCAAGCCCGTAGGTCTAAAGGCCATCAACAAAATCAAAATTGAGAAGACAACGGTCTGAGACCACTGCTGACCCAAACCGATTGGCAATCCATCATTTAAGCCTTGGATGAGCCCAATAAGAAGTGCACCCAAGACTGCGCCCTGCAAGTTACCAATTCCGCCCATGACTGCAGAGGTGAATGCGATAAGACCTAATTGATATCCCAAGTTGTAACTTGTGAGGCCGCGAGTTTGCTGAAAGAGCAAGCCTGCCGCACCAGCTAGTGCGCCACCCAATGCGAAAGTAAATGAGATGGTGCGATCAACGTTGATACCCATGAGACGCGCTGCATCTTGATCTTGTGCAGTTGCGCGCATTGCCTTTCCTTGACGAGTACGTGTGACGATCCAAGTCATCAGCACCAACAATGGTGCAGTAATGAGGAATGAGAAAATAGTTGTGAATGGAATGGAAACTCCAGCAAGGGTAAACTTTCCTGCGGGAAGAACGCTATTCCAAGTTTTAGGACCAGATCCATTCCAACGAAGACCAATGAATTGAAGAACGAAGGACACACCTACTGCCGTGATCAGCGGAGCCAACTTTGGAGCCCTACGCAATCTGCGGTAAGCAAAGCGTTCGATTCCTACGTTCATCGACGCGGCAACAATCATGACCGACAATAAGCACATGAGGAATACCCCCCACGCGGCTGGACCTGAAGAATCCTTATGGAACCAGATCGAGATGAAGTTGGCGGAGAAGACCGCGCTCAACATAAAAAGATCACCGTGAGCGAAGTTAATCAGCTCGATGATTCCGTAAACCAGTGTGTACCCGAGTGCGATAAGCGCATAGAGCACACCGTTACTAAGTCCAATGAGTGATGACTGGAAGAATTGCGATGGGGATTTCAGAAAATTAATCCCGAGCCAAAACAAAATTCCAAATGCCGCGACGGTACTAAGTGTCCGTTCGAGATAGCGCCTTCGATCTTGTCGTGCTTGGTAGCCGCCGCTAAATAGTGACACGCATACACCCCTTAGATTGTTTGGGTTTAACTGGCTCATACTAATGCCAGGTCTTGCATATTGAAAGTTTTTCTACTCTAGAAGATCAACTTATTAATAGAAAAAATGAGGGAGTGAACCAATGGCCCACTCCCTCATTTCATACTGATCTATGCAGATCTACGAAATGGACTACTTAACTGTCCATGCACGTAGTGTTGTTTCTGCTCCACCCTTGACTATTTCAATGGTGATGTCCTTTGCCAATGTATCGCCTGTAAGTGTGCTAATTGCTAGCGCCTTTCCAAGTACAGATTGTGAGGCAGGGATTGTGATTCCGGAACCAGAGAAGATTGCGTTTGTAACGCCCTTACGTGTTCCGTTTGACTTTGCAATAGCTGCCAAGATGACCTGGACTGCTGCAACGCCGTAGATTGGGTATGACCCAACAGGATCCTTCTTGTACTCCTTCTTGTATGCCTTTACGAACTTGGCACCTGCACCATTTGGTGCATTCTTAAGAAGAAGTTCTGTTGAAAGACCTGCGAATGAAAGATATGCGCCGTCAGCTTCTGGCATTGAGTTGAAGTCTGGGTATCCGGTAAATCCGTCTGGACCCATGATCTTTACAACTGTGTTGTTGCCAAGAACCTTGACCTTATCCTTGATGAGCTGTCCACCGTTGTTATCGAAGATTCCGCCGATGTAAACCATATCTGGCTTCAATGCAGCGATCTTTGTGAACATAGCTTCGTATGAGGACTGCTTAACATCCCAGCCTTCACCGTATGCGCCACTTGAAAGAACGGTAAGACCAATCTTGTTAGCCTCAGTTGTGAATGCTTGAGCAACACCTTGACCGTAGGTCTGAGTATCGTTCAAAACATAAACGCTCTTGATACCAATTGACTTTGCGAACTGTGCAGCAGCTGAACCCTGAATATCATCAGTGGTGCAAACACGTGCGTAGTTGCGAATTCCCTTTGGATAGTAAACATCTGGCTCGCCTGGGTTCCATGACTTTGTTAAGCCAGGGTTTGTGTTGGCATCAGAAACCATTGTCATGGCTCCACCAGGTGCTTGGTTAAGAATTGGAACGATGATCTTTGCGCAACCGGAGTTGTATGTACCCATAACGGCTACTTCACTCTTGTTGGCAACGTGTGCTTGTGCATTTGCTGCGCACTTTGCATCATCCCAACCACCCTTGGCAGCTGTTGCATCGTCGTAGATCTTCAACTTGACTGTGTACTTACCAGCCTTGTAGTTGATCTGCTTCAAGTACAAAGCGATTGCCTTGTTGGTTGAATCATTTGAATCGAACGATGATCCCTGAAGAGGAAGATCGGTCGAGATTGTGAGAACTGTTGCTGCATTTGTCACAGCAGAAGTTGCTACGAGTCCTGTAGTGATCATTGCCACTGCGGCAACGATGCTTACAGCACGAAAACTCTTCTTCATGTAGTGCCTTCCTGTTACTTGTGTCCCGGGACAGGGAGGCGTTAGGTTAGCGGGCGCGAAGGCGTAGGGACAAGCCCCTAGGGGCTCAAATCACGAAAATAACGAAGTTGTAACCTAGATTTATCTTTCAGGTACAGCAGAAGGCGAAATCACTGCAAGGGCTACCTCTTTCATGCTCAATCGCCTGTCCATGGCCGCCCTTTGAATCCAGGAGAAGGCCTCGGGCTCTGAGAGATTGAGGGCAGCCATCAATATTCCTTTAGCGCGATCAATCAATTTACGAGTCTCAAGTCTCTCGTGCAAATCAGCAACCTCGCTTGCCAAGGAAGTCATTTGCTTATGCCTGCTCATTGCAATTTCCATTGCCGGAACTAAATCATTGATAGAAAAGGGTTTAACGACGTAAGCCATCACGCCAGCATCTCGTGCGCGATCCACTAACTCTTTTTGACTAAAAGCTGTCAACATCAATACCGGTGCGATAGAGATAATTGTTTCGGCCGCAGAAATTCCGTCAAGGACTGGCATCTTCACATCAAGAATTGCTAAATCGGGTGTGAATTCTTTTGCAAGTGCAATTGCTTCTTCACCGTTGCTCGCTTGAGCCACAACGTCGTATCCGGCTTCAATGAGCATTTCAACAAGATCCATACGGATCAAAGTTTCATCTTCGGCAACCAAAATTCTGGGAGAGGCGCTATTGGAAATTGTTGAACTCATGTGCCCCGAGTCGGATTCGAACCGACACTATGCAGTGTTTGAGACTGCCCTCTCTACCGTTGGAGTACCGAGGCGCGTGCCTAGTCTAGCGATAC
>CAIYRR010000015.1 GCA_903928745.1 uncultured Actinomycetes bacterium
CGATCTCCAAGACTGCAACGTCGGCATCAAACCTGCTCACCTCTAACAAATCCTCCAACAAACGTTCGAAGCGATCTAACTGAGCCACTAATAATTCAGTGCTACGAGATATTGCTGGGTCAAATGAATCCCTTGCGCCATGAATCACTTCTGAGGCCATACGCAATGTTGTAAGTGGCGTACGCAATTCATGTGAAACATCGGAAACAAAACGTTGCTGTACTTGGGAAAGACCCTCAAGCTTTGAAATTTGCCGTTCCAAAGAAAGGGCCATCTCATTAAATGCATGTCCGAGACTGGCAATCTCATCCCTGCTATTTACTTTCATGCGCTGAGTTAAATCTCCAGCTGTAAACTGCTCAGCTACTCTCGCGGCCTCTTGAACCGGGCGAATCGCCTGGCGTACGACCAGCCACATAATCAGACCAATAAGGAAAACCAAGATCAAGCCAGCCAAGGCAAGTGAGTTCTTCACCAAATTTAGGGTCTCTTGTTGATTCACCAAACTGAAAACCAAATACATTTCGTAATTTCCAGATTTCGGAATGATGATGTTTTGGCCAATCGCCAGACCAGGTATCTGAGTTCCACCCAAATACGTGATTGTCATTTCTGACCACTGGGGATTCTTACTATGTTGCACAAGTTTCCTCAATGAGGCGGGGATAGAGCTAGGTGCAACAAGATTTGATGTTCGTTGATAATCAACGGAAGTTGAAGTCGGTTTGCTTGTTCGAAGTAGAACCACTTCGCGACCATTAACCGAAGAACCGATCATCGTGGCGGAATTAACCACAACATCCTCAATGATTTGTTGAATAGTTTTATCTGTCGTTCCTTGAGAAAGAATCAGGCGATATTGGGCACTAAATACTGCCGATTGAGACTCCGCAATAGATGAGTCAACCTTGACACTTCGAATACCATCGGAAATCTTTGCGTAAAGCACGGACTCCGTAAGCCACACAACACCTAGTGATAGAAAGACAGCCCAGAAAATAACTTTAAATGCCAAAGAATTTCGAAATCGGGACTCTCTGCTGCTGTCGTTACTGATCACGACCCGCTCGATGCTCCTGCTTTGTATCCCACTCCGCGTACGGTTACGACGAGTTCTGGATGCTCAGGATCATGTTCAACTTTTGCTCTTAAGCGTTGCACGTGAACATTTACAAGGCGCGTATCTGTCGAATGGTGGTAGCCCCAAACCTCACTTAGTAACGCGTCACGAGTGAAAACTCGGCCTGGCTCTTTTGCTAGCGCAACAAGAAGGTCAAATTCCAATCGAGTGAGTGGAATAGATTTTCCACCGCGAGTTACTTGGTGGGCAACTAAATCAATCGCTAAATCAGCAACAGTGAGTTGCCCCGAAAGCCCAGAGTTAGCCCGACGCAATCGAGTTCGAATTCTTGCTACGAGCTCTGAAGGATGCTTGAACGGTTTGACCATGTAGTCATCCGCGCCAGCTTCCAAACCCTTAACGACGTCATGAGTATCGCCCTTAGCGCTCAGCATGACGATAGGGACCATCGATTCTGCTCGTATCAACTTGCAGACTTCTATTCCATCCAGCCCGGGAAGCATGACGTCAAGCAAGACTAAGTCGGGGGGATTGTTGCGGAAAATCTCCAGCACTTCATCCCCGCGACTGACAAGGTCCACGTCAATTCCTGCTCCGGTTAAAACAATTCCGAGCATTTCTGCAAGGTCCTGGTCGTCATCGACGACCATTACCAAAGTCATTAGCTACCGTGCTCCCAAGAGTTCAGGTACATATCTTGCGCAGGAGTAAGAGTGTCAATCTCGCCGCCCATGCTCTTCAATTTAAGTTTGGCAACTTCCTTATCGATATAGGTAGGAACGTTGTGCACGCCAGCTGGAAGATTCTTAGCTTCTGCAACGAGATACTCAGCTGTAAGTGCCTGATCTGAGAATGACATATCCATTACAGATGCTGGGTGTCCTTCAGCCGCGCCAAGATTCACGAGGCGACCTTCGGCCAGAAGAAGTAAGCGACGGCCATCGGCCATCACGTACTCATCTGTTTGATGGCGAATCTTGAGATTCTTCTTCGAAGCCTTCTGCTCCAACCATGCCACATCAATTTCGATATCAAAGTGTCCGGAGTTGGCCATGATGGCGCCATCTTTCATGACTTTGAAATGCTCTTCGCGCAAAACATCGCGGTTACCTGTGACGGTAATGAAAACATCTCCAAGAGCGGCGGCATCGATCATTGGCATGACACGAAAACCTTGCATCATTGCATCGAGTGCCTTGGTTGGATCAATTTCAGTAACAATGACGTCGGCGCCCATTCCCTTGGAACGTTCTGCGACGCCTTTACCGCAGTAACCAAATCCGGCGACAACAACTACGCGACCTGCAAGTAGAAAGTTTGTCGAACGGAAAACTGCATCGAGAGTTGATTGACCGGTTCCATAGCGGTTATCAAACATGTGCTTCGTATCGGTGTCATTAACTGCAATCATCGGGAACTTCAACGCGCCATCTTTTGCCATTTGGCTCAAACGGATAACGCCAGTTGTCGTCTCTTCGCAACCGCCGGCAATTCCTGAAAGAAGTTCGGTACGGGTTGTGTGAAGAGTGTTCACTAAATCGCAACCATCATCGAAAACTTGATGCGGAGCGATATCAAGTGCTGCATTTATATGTGAGTAGTAGCCATCGCGATCAACTGCGTTGCGTGCGTAAACGCTAATTCCAAATTCATGTACCAAGGCCGCTGCAACATCATCTTGCGTTGATAGTGGATTGGATGCACATAGTGCGATCTCGGCACCACCTGCCTTAAGTGTGCGCATGAGGTTTGCTGTCTCGGTAGTCACATGCATGCAAGCCGCAATACGGACCCCAGCAAAAGGCTGGCTCTTTACAAATCTTTCGCGAATTTGGGCAAGGACGGGCATGTTTCGTTCTGCCCATTCAATTCTCTTGCGACCCTCTGCAGCTAATGATGCATCTGCGATGTCGTGTGCAGGGATGGTGGCTACGGCTGTATTCATGAATCGACTCCTCGATGGCCCTTACGGCTTGTATTGATATGAATGGCTAGACGCCTAGATTACCGTGAAGCACTCAATTCGGCACATTTCAACTACGAATAAGGCCCAAGACTTCTTCTTGAATGGCGACCAACTTTGCCTGTGTTTTGGCTTCCACATTAAGCCTCAAAAGAGGCTCAGTATTCGAGGAGCGCACATTGAACCACCATGTGGGTGCATTCACCGTGAGACCATCGAGATGGTCAACCTCTACGCCATCCATCTTTGAAAAGGTTTCTTCAATTGCAGCAAGAATGGAAACTGGATCAGTAACTTTGGAATTGATCTCACCGCTAGCAAAATAGCGTTGATAAGGCTTAAGTATCTGTGAGAGAGAATTCGTAGACTCCCCCAGCGCCGCAACAGCATGCAACGCAGCCAGCATCCCAGAGTCGGCACACCAGAAGTCCTTGAAATAGAAATGCCCTGAATGCTCTCCACCGAAAACCGCGCCAGTTTCTGCCATCAAACTCTTTATATAGGAATGTCCTACTCGGCTTCGAATCGGTGAACCCCCGCCTTCATTCACGATCTCTGCCACTGATCTTGAAGAAATCAAATTGTAAATAATGTTCGCTCCAGGATGCTTTATAAGTTCACGAGAGGCGATGAGGGAAGTGAGATCAGAAGGATTCACGACTTCGCCTTTTTCGTTAACAAGAAAACACCGATCAGCATCCCCATCAAATGCAAGTCCAATATCGGCCTTGTTCTTAAGAACGGCTTTTTGCAGATCCTTCATGTTCTTAGGATCGAGTGGGTTCGCCTCGTGATTAGGAAAGGTTCCGTCAAGCTCAAAATAAAGTTCAATCACTTCGGCGTTGAGTCGGGAGAAGACTTCGGGGGCTGTGTATCCGCCCATTCCGTTTCCTGCATCGATAACAATTTTCAAAGGTCTGATCGCTGATACATCGACAAGTGAAAGCAAATGATCGACATAATCTGAAACCATGTTCTGTTCTTTTTCAACTCCCATATTTCGCATTGGGATTGGACTTCCATCTCGGACAAATTTCTCAATGGTCTGCAAACCAGATTCTTTTCCAATTGGGCGCGCACCACTCTTACATAATTTAATACCGTTGTATTCGGCAGGATTATGACTTGCCGTAAACATGGCACCCGGGATATTCAATTTGCCCGAAGCAAAATACAACATGTCGGTAGAGGCTAGGCCAATTCGAATTACATCCATCCCGTTGGATGTCGCACCAGCAGAGAACGCTTCTGCCAACTCGGGAGAAGACGGACGCATATCTTCACCGATAACTATTGTTCCGGGTTCGCGTTCTAATTCTAGGAAACGCGCAAATGCAAGTCCGACGGCAAAGGCAAAATCTGGAGTGATTTCATTTTCCACCAGACCGCGAATGTCGTAGGCCTTAAAAATCTCAGGTACGGACGTGTCGCTCATTTCTATGAAGGTACCGCACGCAAATGTCCGCGTCTACCGATTTCATTGCCTGCAACTTTGGTAGGGGTTTCATTCGCAGAATTATTGGCAACTTCTCGAACTGCATCTGCAATTGCCATCAGGTCATCTCGAGATGGTCCAGTCTCTGACGAATCAAGTTCTTGTCTGATAACGCTCCACCCATTTGGAACGGTTAGCCGCTGAGCATGGTTGGAGCACAAGTCATAAGCATGGGGTTCGGCGAAAGTCGCTAGAGGTCCCACCACGGCAACGGAATCGGCATAAACATAGGTCAAGGTCATCACTGCTTTTTGGCGGCAACCACCACGTGAACATCCACGCCCGGTTCTCATTGTTGATGACATGTATTACACATTAGTGGTCAAGGTCCCACTTTTGAGGCAATGACAGGGCGCGATTTCAGCGATTAATAACAGAGATATCGGAATTGGGGACCGAAGCCCTGGTTAACACCGATCCTGGAATCAAGGGGAATCCCGCAATACCGTTTCTTGTTCGCACAATGACGCTTCCTACAACGCCTGGATTGACATCGACAATCGTGATTGTTTGAGAATTTTTCGGGGCGTTCCAACCGCGAATTTCACGACCCTTCAATATGGTTCGCACAATTTTTCCCGATGTTAGTTTTGTTGAAAGAGAAATGGAAATTGTGTCTCCCGTGAAGTAGAAAGAAGGGTTAAGGCTATTTACTGCCAGACGCATTGGAACCAGTTGCGGTGATGCAACGCTCCAAAGAAAATCTTTATGTCCTGATGAAGTATCGACGGAGTAAACGCCTGCCTGAATTGGTTGATCGGAATGAATTCTCAGAGAAATTATGTGGGAGATAATGGTTGGTTTAAGGACGATGTCCTTAACAATTCCTTGATCTAAATGCATCGAATCTAATCCCACGGGTACAAAAACTCCGTCGGTAGAAATTAATTCGACACGTAGATTTGCAGGTGCCGCACCAGGTGCAATGAGACGAAGCACATGAGTTGATGCTGCGCTCTGATCATTCCTATGTGGAATACCCGTGATGACAAGATCTTTAGTTGGAGCGCCAACGGAGTTCACTATGTCGCCGCCCAAAGTTCTTAAGCCCAACTTTCTTTCATCCATGAGAAATGCTGTCACTCTCCCAGAGCGAGGAACAACTCTGATAACTAAGCGACTCTGCCCTGCAGCTAGTGCATCTAAGCGAACTGTGGCCGTGGAATTTGCCTTCACGGATATCACTTTTCCAACTTGCGGTCCGTGTTCACTCCAAATAGCAATATCAACAATGGCTTCACTCAAACCGCTATTTACCAGTTGTACATAACCTTTGCTGGAAACATCTGCTGCGCCGCCGATAAACCACTGCTCTCCTTGTGCAGATGAGCAAACTGCTGATCCCGACCACACTCCTGAGACTGATTGGCTCGCTATAGATGTCACGCCCACACCGTCAATCAAAATGGGGTTGGTGCCAATGCCTATCGTTGAAGATTTAGCTCGCGTGAACTTAGTGCTCTTAGAGGCCACTTTCCTATACAAACTCTTTTTCGTTGCAACGGATACCCAGCTATAAACACCTGTACCAGATCCTGGGCAAGCGATGGCCGGATAGCTCTCAGAATATTTATGACTGGATACAGTCGCATTAAGAGTATTGCTAAGTATCACCACTCCCGCAAAAAGTAAAAGGATATAAAAACCGCGACGTAATTTCATGTGAGTTCCTCCACCGAAATGTCACTTCTGCGGCGCCGTCCAGGGGTCGCCATAATCAAGACAGAAAGCAGAACGATAATTTGAAGCGCTAGCCAGCCTCTGCGAGCAGTTCCATCATGTAAGAGTGAAAATTCTCCCTCTTGGGTCGTTGCAAACTGTGGCAACCCGTACTCGCTCGTTGTCCGCGTGAGTTTCATTCCATCTTGGATAATCTCCCACGAGGAATCGAAATTCTCTGCGAGTGAAATTAAGCCCGCACCTGGCGAGAAGGTACGCGTCCCTACGGGATCTGCGGGAATTCCGATTGTTTTTCCCGCTTTATTGGTGAAGACAACCCTCTCGCTGATGTTTCCAACTTTCCACACAATTCCAGCTGCCGTTGCTGAGTTCCTAACGAAACCTCCTAGTCCATCGACAGCTCGTACGAACTGTCGGTTAACAGGATTTTTCATAAAGAGATACTTGATGCCAAAACTCGAAAGAACTTTGCTGCTCGTGAGGCCACTACCGTCAACGATGTCGCGCACTGCGAGATTAACTTGCTCAGGTGCCTCTGGCGCAGTGTCTGGATCACCCAGCATCGAGTCCGCTCCACGCGCAATGTAGAAACTCAGGGTAGATGAACTACCTGGCGCCGATCTAATAACTAATGTTTTCACCCCAGGTGTTACTGCGAGAAAAGGCGGAAGTACTGATTCCTGATCCGCAGCCACTGGAGAATTTGCGCCCGATGTAAGAACCCACCCAACTGCGACAACTGAATAAAAAAGCGTAGATGCAACCACAAGCCCGGCCATGATGTGTCGGTAATGAAAATGCGTCGACGCTAATCGTTTTCGCAAACCATCAAGAATGACCACACCCGCAAATATCGAGGTTATGGTGGCGCTGGCTAACCACGATCCAGCCCACATTGGAAGACCCACGGAATTGCCGTGGGATGGGTAGGCAAGAACGCTGACCAAGGTTCCTGCTCCAAGGAAGAGCAATCCGAACTCTGCGAAAATCCGAGCTTTCGTTGATGAAAAAATAGCGACAACGAGAATCAAAGTGATTGGACTTATCGCCCACCAAGGAAGAGAACCTGGCCCACCAGGATTAGCGAGCCAAGCGAGGTGAGAGCCGCCACCGGCGATTGCTAATCCAGGCTCCAAGAGAAATCGAGTCGGATGGACGATGGCCTGGAAAGACCACGGCAGACAGAGCAAAAACGGCGTGATGAGCAAAGCAGAGCGCCTTGTAGCACGTATGGCAAATAATTGTTTTTCGTGGCTCTTTCGAAAATCTAGATAATCAGAAACTGCGCCGAGTAGATATACCGCTGCAAGAATCAGAAATGCTTGCAGTGAAAAAGAGGTGAGTAATCCGACCAGCAAACTGATGGAAAAAATAAGTCTCCAGGAAAGTTCTTCAACTTTGCGAGTCTTCATTATCAACAACAGAATCTGCGGTCCAAGGATTAAGGTGACTAATGTTCCTAGACGCCCTGAGTTAATACTTGCCAATGCAACGGGAGAGAGTGCGTAGCTCACACTCGCACCCATCTTCAACCAAGCATTAGATGAATATCTGCCAATCGATCTATACATCGACCACATAAGCAGTATGGGTGCGATCCAGAAAAAGAAAGTAATGAAGAATGCGGTCTTACCGAGAAAAATGGTGGATGCCAATGCCAGAACCGCAATCCAAGTTGGGCTCGGTGATGCGCTACCCATGCCAACGTTATGCCACGAATCTGCATAGCGACGCCATAGATCAATCGCTCCCTCAGGACTCGAAGGAAGTGCGCCACCAGAAAGTGAACCGTATCGATGACGAGACCAGACCGAAGTAAGAAGCAAAAGCGCAAGAAAACCCATCGCCTCTGGTCGGCGAAAAATTGAGCGCCACTTCCCTGTTGGCATCGGCGTAAGGAGATCTTCATCTTCATTGGTTGCATCGAGAATCGAAGTCTCGCTTGTGGACGTGGGAAGAATTTTTTGACGAAGCGACTCGATACTCCTAAGGGTTCCCATTCGAAGTTGAGACCAGCGAGGGGGAATAAATGCCGAAACCACGCGAGGAGAAATCAGTCGATTGGGCTTCCGCTCTTTTCGGGCTTTATAGATCATCCCTGGGTGAATTAAGAGCGTACCCACTGCAAGAATTTCATCAGATGCATATCCGGGCAATTTAGCTAACAGAAATCCAAAAGCTCGAAGGAGCGCAGTTCCAAATAATTGAATAGCCAACCAAGGCAACAGCCACCAAGAAGAATTCGCCAGCAGCACATACGCTGCATTTCTGCGATCCAATAATAATTGCCTGTGAAGGAATGCACTCTTTACATCTATTGTCCTTCGCTCAGATGCGGATGCTTCTGCATGCAAAGCGACAGCATCCGTGACGGCAATAACTGAATGGCCAGCAACGCGAGCGCGCCATCCAAAGTCAACATCGTCTCGAAAGAGTGCAAGATTTGGATCTAGTCCACCTAATTCTTCAAACACGTCGCGACGTACAAGCATCCCTGCAGTACTTACAGAGAGCACCTCGTGAATTCCATCTCGTTGTCCTTGGTCATACTCGCGAAGTTCAAGCCCAGTCCATCGCGCGCCATTACCTGCAATGCTCACTCCGGCTTCGAGTAAATGTGTGCGGTCATACCATCCGCGAAGTTTTGGACCAGCGATAGCAACTTGCGGGCGTTCGGCTACCGCACTCAATAACGCTGCCAGCGCATCGGGCATTGGTGCGCAGTCATCATGAATGAACCAAAGCCATTCACTCTCGCTCGAGGAAGCTGGAATTTTTTCAACACCAGCAGCGAGCGCCGAACCAAAACCACAATCGCGTTCGACACTTATGAAAGGAACTCGTGCATTTTTGAGTAATTTAATCGAGTCATCAATCGATCCCGTATTAACGGCTAACGTGTAATCCAGAGGTCGTGTTTGCGATGCCAAAGAGGCAACAACTTCGGGAAGCCAGGTAACGCCATCATGCACAACAAGAATTGCAGTGACTACATGACCATCGCTACGTTTGGCTGAATCAGCCACAAGAATTGTCCGTTCTGCGTTTAGGCTGGACGACGCTTAAGGCGACGACGCTCACGCTCGGAGAGCCCACCCCAGATACCAAAGCGCTCGTCATGGGCAAGGGCATATTCGAGGCACTCAGAGCGAACATCACAGGACATGCATACACGCTTTGCCTCGCGAGTTGAACCGCCCTTTTCGGGGAAGAACGCCTCAGGGTCAGTTTGAGCGCATAATGAGCGCTCCTGCCAAGAGAGTTCGACGGTTTCACCGCTCACCAATTGAATGCTGGGGCCATCAGGTCGAATATCTGACACGCGGATACTCCTTAATAGCTTCGGGCGCACCTTGGGCGGCGCATAACCAATGAGTGAATTACACGCGTGTAATCCCTTAAAGTCAAGCCCAGATTGTTATATTCCCGCCTTTACTCAGGGTGATTTTGGGGTTATAAGGGGAAAAACCCCCTCCCTCCCCCAATATTCATTCACTAATTCTTGATTTTTTGGAACAACCGCTCCTTCGCATACGAATGAATTAGTCACTACTGCGCCATCAGAAATAATTGCACCGGCGCTAATAATCGATCCGCGAATTTTGACTCCTTGCAAGACTTTGGCGTCCCTGCCAATAGAACTTCCGCCATCAATCTGAGAACTCTGATCTATCTCGGCACCGGCCATAGCAACGTATTCATGTGAGCGGTAAGAGATTTCTGCATCATCGAGCGCAGAAGCATTTGCAATCCCCTTAACAAGATCTGAAGAACCTTTAAGCAAGGCCGAAGGAGTGCCGATATCTAGCCAATAGGAATCATCAATCACAGCAAAGATTCGTCCTTGCGATTTGATCAGTGATGGGAAAACTTCACGTTCTACACTCACAATAGTCTGCGCAGGAATTCTCTGAATAACGCGCGGGTGAAAAACATAACAGCCAGCATTAATCGTGTTCGTTACAGGGTTATCCATTTTTTCTAAGAAGGCAGTAACTCGACCGCTTTCATCAACGGGGACGCACCCAAATGCTCTTGCATCTGCAACATGAGTTAAATGCAACGTCACATCAGCATCAAGAGATTCGTGTAGCTTGATTTGCGCCGTTAAATCATGCGAACTCAGTACATCTCCGTTGAGAATGACGATCGATTCTTCATTGTTGAGTAACTGCGCCGCGTTTCGAATAGCACCGCCCGTACCAAGGGGTTCCTTTTCAACGGCGTACTGAATCTTCATACCCCACGCTGATCCGTCACCAAAATACGGAACAAATACATCGGACAGATAGGAGGTGGCAAGCACAATCGATGTGATTCCAGCGCGACGGGCCATTGCTAACTGATGCTCAGTAACCGGCAAACCAGCGAGAGGCAGCATAGGTTTAGGCACTGTTTTTGTTAGAGGCAATAGTCGAGTTCCCATTCCTCCGACAAGAAGAATTCCTTGAGTCATGGGTTGAGAATTCGTTGAGATGCCTGATTGATCTGATCATCGGTTGCAGTCAGCGCTACACGAATATGTCGAGATCCTTTGACTCCATAGAAGTGTCCCGGTGTGACAAGTATTCCAAGGTCAGCCAACGCTGATACTGAATCCCAATCGGATTCATCGCGTGTGCACCAGATGTATAGACCGGCGCGAGATTCTTCCACTCTAAAACCAATACTCTCAAAGGCCGGCGCCAAGATTTCCCGCCGAGAGTTATAACGCAATCGCTGTGCAGAAACATGGTCAACATCGGCGAGCGCTGCAATCATCGCTTTCTGAACAGGTAATGGAACAATCATTCCTGCGTGTTTTCTCACCTCACGAAGTCGGGCAATCATCTGCGAATCTCCAACAACGAAAGCTGCTCGATAACCGGCCATATTCGATCGCTTTGACAATGAATGCACAGCGAGAATATTCCTGTTGTCTCCATTGGTATGTGCCAAGATTGAAGTGGGCTCTGCGGTGTGTGCAAACTCTAAATAACATTCGTCAGAGACCACTAATGAATCTGTTTTCCGCGCCCATGCAACAACATCTTGTAATTCCTTCTCGGAGTGAACGCGTCCTGTTGGATTTGATGGTGAGTTAATCCAAGCAAAATCAGCATTAGGCCAAGATTCCGGGGAGATGCCAACGGGAAGGCCTTCGGCTCCGGCCAAGATGGCTCCGACGCTGTAAGTCGGGTAAGCCACTTCGGGAAAAAGAACTTTCTTTGCTTCAAGAAAAGTGGGCAACCATGCAACGAGTTCTTTGGATCCAATCAAAGGCAACACATCGAACTCGCCTGTTGCGCCCAGCCTTGTCATCGCCCACTCAGAAATCGCCGCACGCAAATCTGGAGTGCCCGCAGTCAATGGATAACCAGGTGAATTAGAAGAACTTCTTAAAGCTTCTTGAATAAATTCCGGGGTTGCATCAACAGGTGTACCCACTGAAAGATCAATAATCCCCTGATGATGCGCTCGCGCACGATCTCCATAAGGGGCAAGTGTGTCCCATGGAAAATCAGGGAGTTTCAGAAGAGAACCCGCTAGCCCTGTGGCGCGGCGGCGACTACAACTGCATGGTCGGTATGTGTTGGTCCGACTTTAGCTGCGCCACCTGGCGAGCCGATTTCCACGAAGAATTCTGTATTCACTTTAGTGAATTCACTCCATTGTCCAGGAACATCATCTTCATAATAAATTGCTTCAACGGGGCATACTGGTTCGCAAGCACCACAATCAACGCACTCATCAGGTTGGATGTACAGCATTCGATTGCCTTCATAGATGCAATCCACTGGACACTCTTCGATGCAAGATTTATCTTTCACATCGATACATGGTTCAGCAATTACATAAGTCACAGCAGCCTCCAATTGGTTGAGAGCCATTAGTGTATTCCTGAGCCTTGCCCGGCATGCAACTTTGACGCTCCGCTACCGCTCATTTCCAATTATCGTTATCCCATGGCTCCCGGGGCGAATGAAATAGGTAAGCGACTTACTATCCGTCTTCACGCACCCGAGGGCGGATATAGGGACATCGTTGGAATCTTGGAATCTGAGACAACGGTGCGCAAGAAGGATGGCTCAATAGCGAATTTCCAGCCAGAAGATATTTGGGTGTGGAGGGTCATTACGCCCCTGGCCGAGCGAGCCGGACATGGAGCACCGTTCTCACTACGTATTCGCGAGATGGAAGCGGCGGCAAATGCCACCTGGCCAGCTAAAGAAACCGCACGACTTGGAGATTGGCTTTTGCGAGCCTCGGGAAAATTCACCATGCGAGCAAACTCTGTGCTGCCTCTAGGAGATCCGCCTTACGGAAATCCTGGCATCGATATCCAAGAAGCCATCGCTGAAGTTATTGCCTTTTATCAACGCCACAATTTGCCGGCGATATTTCACATTCCACTCCCCACATATTTTCCCCTCGATGACCTTCTCCATGAACAAGGTTGGATCGAAAAAATTACCGCGGATGTAATGGTCTGCGATATTAAGAATTCTGATCCTCCAGAAGCGGCAATGGGAATTTGGGAATACAGCGACACACCCAGTGATGAATGGCTAGAGGTTCAAGGTGATCAAGGTGTTGCGCAGATTATGAAAAGCGCACCCGCAACATATGTTGGATTGCGAGTTGATGGCAAACTTGTTGCTGTCGGACGGAGCGCAGTCTTTGAAAAATGGTCAGTGCTTACAAGATTGTTTGTACAACCGAATTTTCGAAGAAAGGGTCTTGGTAGGGATCTCGTCAATGTATTGCTGACTGAAGCGAAGAATCAAGGAGCGACAAAATCACTCCTGCAAGTAGATGAATCAAATACTGCCGCTATCAAACTTTACGAGAACATGGGATATTTCCATCACCACAGTTATACGTATCGGATACATCAACCTTCTTAGCTCAGGCTTTGGCAGCAACAGCAATAACGAGCATTACTACCCCTGATAAAACCAAGGCGTTACCTGTGGCATTGCCTTCAACTAGAAGTTCATTACCTACACCGAGAAATCCTGCGCGTAAAACTATTAAAAACCAAGCGAGCGCCGCCAGAAGTTTGTACTTGCGGGCGCCCCAACCTCTCCCAATGAGCCAAATTCCGACTCCGCTTCCGAGTAAAGAAAGTAAGAGCCCGCCTGGGACAAATGCATTATGTAAGAGAACAGAACAAGCCCCGAATGTCACTCCTAAGAATAGGGAGATGAAAATCTTCATTCAGAATTGAGACCAGCAAATAGGTCCGTCTCGCGTCCTTCGTCATTAAATGGCGCGGAAGCAACTCCTTTGACCAATGAATAAAACTCAAGGCCCCAAATTTGAGAGCCGAGATTATTGGAGAGCGCGAAGAATGGGCCATCGACGGCAATCTGGGTTTCATGCGCTTTCATTGCAGCCATTTTCGCATCGACCTGAGAAGTTCCATCGACAACAGCGGTGACGAGTTCATCGGCTTTAACAAATGGCAAGTCATCAACGCTTTCTGCGCCGAAGAAATCAGAACCGGATGCTTTCATCGCTTCTATTCCTTGGGCAATCACCGACTTGGGCATTGCATTCCAATAAATCTTTGGCACATCCCATTGATTTCCACTGAGTGGTGACAATTCTGCGGCGCGCATTGCAACACGATGCGCCTGTATATGGTCTGGGTGCCCGTAGCCACCTATCTCGTCATACGTAATCAATATGTGAGGGCGAATTTCCTGAATAACATCCACCACAAGTTTGGCGGCCGAATCTAGGTCAGCTTGCCAAAAAACATCCGGTCGATTATTTGGTTCTGTCCCCATCATTCCGCTATCGCGAAACTTCACTTCATCATTTCCAAGAAATCTATGATCAGAGATTCCCAATGCCTCCATTGCATGAGCAAGTTCAACGATGCGATGATTTCCGAGCTGGTCTTCCTCTGTCGCGGCCAAATGCGAGAGCCCGGGTACGAGAACTTCCCCTTCTTCTCCGCGAGTGCAGGTAATTAAGGTGACTTGGGCGCCGAGAGAGGCATAGAGAGCCATTGTTGCCCCGTTATTGATCGTCTCGTCATCTGGGTGCGCGTGAACAAGGAGCATTCGAAATCCCGAATAAGGCTTTGGCGTCATATTCGCCATTCTGCCCTACCCCGATGGTCGGAGCAATTAGCCAGAGCGCGCGTGGCGCTCTGGCAACTTTTTCCCTACGATAAGCGCAATGTCTACAACTGATGCACGCACAGATAACAAGGCACGCCTGCCTCGTGACGAACGACGGGCACAACTTCTGACCGCCGCTCTTGAAGTTTTCACGGCCGCTGGTTATCACTCCGCTGCCATGGATGAGATTGCAGACCGTGCCAGTGTCAGCAAGCCTGTTTTGTATCAGCACTTCCCATCTAAATTGGAACTTTATCTAGCGGTTCTTGATTTACATATCGACTCGCTTGTTTTTCAAATTCAGAAAGCTATTTCTTCAACTCCAGAAAATTCCAACAGAGTGAAAGCAACCGTTGAGGCTTACTTTGCATTCATTGATAGCGAAGGCGAAGCATTTCGTTTACTTTTTGAAAGCGACATGAGCGTTGAACCGGCAGTTCGTGAACGTCTTAATCGAATGACATACGATTGCGCGGCGGCAGTGAGTGCAGTGATTTCTCTTGATACTGGTTTGCCACAAGAGGCCGCAATGTTGCTCGGCGTTGGACTTATTGGAAGCGCGCAAGTAACTGCGCGTCATTGGCTCGAACGAGATAGCAAACTCACCCGAGATCAAGCAACCAATCTTGTATCAAACGTAATTTGGCGTGGAATTTCTGGTTTCCCTCGCACGTAAATTGAGCGTTAAATAAAGCTAATTCGGCATTAAAGGACGTTACTCGGTAGGATTTGCACATGAGCACAAAGAAAACGCCTGCAACTCACGGTTCCGAAGTACGTATTGCGATTAGTGATGTCGCTAGCGAATTAGCTTTTGAATGCCCTACACCTGCCTCAGAGATTCGCGAAGCGGTTACTGCTGCACTTTCCTCGGGCAACCCCTTGGTCTTGAGCGACCTTAAAGGGCGCCAGATTATTGTGCCTGCGCAAAAGATTGGATTCGTCGAAATCGGCGAGCAATCTGAGCGTCGCGTTGGTTTTGGCACCCTGTAATAGTGACAAATACCTTCGCAGACCTTCCTCTTCGTAGTGAAACCATTGCTTCGCTGAATGAACACGGTTTTATCTCACCTTTCGCGATTCAAGAGATGGTATTGCCTATTGCCCTGAGCGATGGCGATGTCATTGGCCAAGCAAAAACAGGAACTGGAAAAACTTTAGCTTTTGGAATTCCACTCATCGAAAGAGTCATTGCCCCACAAGATTTAGAGTGGGAAGAGTTCGCGAATAAAGGTTTACCGCAAGCACTCGTCGTTGTCCCAACACGCGAACTCTGCGTGCAGGTGGCAAAGGATATTCATGAACTCGCCCAAGCCCGAGGAATCAGAGTTATTGCTGTTTACGGTGGCAGAGCATTTGAGCCACAAATCGAACAACTCCAATCTGGTGTAGAAATTGTCGTTGGCACTCCTGGACGTTTGTTGGATTTGTATCGTCAGGGTCAAGTTAAGCTAAGCAAAGTTGCTCGCCTTGTTCTTGACGAAGCCGATGAGATGTTGGATCTGGGTTTCTTGCCAGATGTAGAAAAGATTTTCACAAGCACTCCAGAGCGCAAGCAAACAATGCTCTTCTCGGCCACGATGCCTGGAGACATCATCGCTTTGGCCAGAAGATTCATGAACCAACCTGTTCATATTCGCACGCAAGATAATGACGATGAGAGTGCAGTGGTCTCTCGCGTAGAACAGCATGTCTTGCGAGCTCATGCGCTGGATAAGATCGAAATGCTCGGGCGTATTTTGCAAGCCGAAGGTCGCGGCCCAACAATGGTCTTTTGTCGCACCAAACGAACATGCCAAAAGACTGCTGATGACTTGCTAGAGCGCGGTTTCAAAGCTGCAGCAATTCATGGAGATCTCGGACAAAGCGCCCGTGAAAAAGCACTTTCGGACTTCAAGGCTGGAAAATCTGATGTGCTCGTCGCAACTGATGTCGCAGCGCGAGGTATCGATATCGATGGAATTACACACGTCATCAACTATCAATGCCCAGAAGATGACAAGACTTACGTTCACCGCATTGGACGTACGGCACGCGCAGGAGCACATGGAATCGGTGTGACCTTTGTTGATTGGGATGACATGACTCGCTGGAGTCTTATCAATCAATCTTTGAAACTGGGATTAGCTGAACCTATTGAAACTTATTCATCTTCAGAACATCTCTATACATCCATGAAGATTCCCGCGGGTTCACAAGGTCGCCTCCGCGCGGCTAAACCAGCGGAAGACTCACCGCGTCCACGGACGACTCAACGTCCAGAACGCACAGCCCCAAAAAAGGCGGCACCTGCACGAATGAAGACGGAAAGAACTCGCACCCGTAACAAAAAGTTTAAGAGCGACGAAGCCTAATTCCAGGTAAGAGAAAAAGCTTTTACTGCATCGACGATCATCTGAACGGCAATCGCTGCAAGTAACAAACCTGCAATGCGCGCCACAAGTGTGACACCGCTTTGCTTAATGACACGCAAAATTGTTGTGGATGAAAGCAGCGCCAGAGCAATTGCTAAGTGCACAGCAAGGACGGCTGCAATGAGTCCAAGTGCATGAGTTGTGTCGTGCACCTTCTGCACGAAAATCATTGTCGCAACAATTGCGCCCGGTCCAGCAAGCAACGGAGTACCCAGCGGCACCAATGCAATATTGGAATCCGCGCCTTGGGGGCCTTCATTTCCCCGACCCGTGAGGAGTTCAAGTGAAACAAGCAGAAGAAGTAATCCGCCCGCACCTTGCAAAGATGCGATTGAGATATTGAGGTAATTAAGAAGGAAACGTCCAAAGAGAGCGAAAACAGCAATAACGACTAACGAAACAGAAGCCGCTTGCCATGCAAGGCGCCTGCGAATCTTTGGAGTCTTATCAGCAACTAAACCTAAAAAGATAGGAGTTGCACCAGGGGGATCCATAATCACAAACAATGTGACAAACGCTTGAATCGCGAAGGTCACTGCACTTGTAGCCGCTAAATTCATAATTTCACAACCCTTCGCGCATCTGCCATTGCTTCCAAGCGTGCCCATTCTTGCGGATTAGTTGAGTTTTCACCTAATGCATTGAGTTTTCCCGTGCCGTGGTAATCACTCGATCCTGTAATAACTAGATTCAAATCCTGTGCGATTACCCGCAGCATTGCTCGCTCAGCAGAACTGTGATCTCGGTGATCCACTTCGATTCCATTGAGACCTGCATCCACCAAAGAACCAAAATCGCTGGCCTCCAAAACCTCTCCCCTATGTGATGCAAAAGCGTGCGCAATTACTGCAACGCCACCGGCTCTGCGAATTTGAGCGATAGCGACCTCGGGGGTCGGAGCCATGTGTGAGACGTAATACCGTGATTCGTTATTGAGCAGCCCGTTAAAAGCTTCGTCTCTGGAGGCAATGTATTTTTTCGCAACAAGTGCATCCGCTAAATGTGGTCGCCCAAGTGTTGCGCCAACAGGCTTGACTGCTTCGATATCTTCCATCGTGATTTCATAGCCGCCTGCATTAAGGAGTTCAATCATTTTAATCATGCGTGGGATCCGACTATCCCGCGTTTCATCGAGCATGCGAATCATTTCGGGATTGGTTCCGTCAAAAAGTAAACCCAGCATGTGGACGCTGATTCCATTGGTGGTTAGACAGGAAATCTCAGCCCCAAGAGCTAACTCTATATTTCCCCGCACCGCACTTGCAGCTTCGGACCATCCAGCAATCGAATCGTGATCTGTCACGGCAATTGTTGTCAGCCCATGAATTATCGCGTTATTAATTAATTGCCGAGGAGTTTCTGTTCCATCACTACAGGTTGTGTGCGCATGAAGATCTATCACAGCCCAACCTCAACTTCGGATGGACGAGTACGCATGACGACGAGTACGCAACCGACAAGAACGAGAACGATTCCTGGAATAACTCCCAAAGCCGGCTTTTGCCCAAGCCAGAGATAAGCAATGAGTGCACTCACTGGAACTTCGAAAAAGACGATTAGTGAAATTACTGCAGGTGAAACGCGTCGAAGTGCAGAGTTAAAAAGCGTATGTCCCAATATTTGCGCACCTAATACAAGTCCTCCCGCAATCCACCACTGCCGGGCAGGGAAATGCAAAATAGGCATCGATGACAGAACGGCAATGGGTAGGACTGTTAAAGCGCAAACAAAATAGCAAATTGTTGTGTACGTCGTGGTTTCAAAACTTTGCTGAGCTCTTGCGCCAACCATTAAGTACAAAGCAGCGAGAGCGGCGCAAGCCAGACCCGCTAGGTCTCCTAGAAATGATCTGACTGAAAGATGCAGGTCAATCCCTGAAATAAGAAGCACTCCAGAAAAACTTACCGCCATTCCAAGCCATGCCCTTGAAGGAATATGACTTCCAGAAAGTTTGAGAAACAATGCCGCGAAAATTGGTTGCACTGCTGCCAGGGCAGTGCCTGCGGCAACACTTGTAAATCGCATTGCTAAAAAGAAACCCATGAAGTGTGCCGCTAAGAGAACGCCAGCAACGCTCGACCAGATCAATCCATGACGGTTCTTCCACTGCGCGTGACGAATAGCGAAGGGAGCAGTAATGAGTGCCCCGCCGAGATTTCGCCAAAAAATAAGGGTCGGAACAGGCATGGTGCTTGCTGCGATGAGAGGACCCGATGTTCCTATGCCAATGACTCCAAGCCCCAAGCGAATGAGGTCGGGTCGTGCGGGTAATTGTGTGTGTTGGGAACTAGAACTCTGTTGCATTAAAAAGCTAAGCCAAGTCTGACGCCGAGCAAAGATTTTGGCCGGACTATTAATGCAGCAACTATTTCACTAATTACTTTTGCTGCAGGTGATTCAGGGTGTTCCAGGACCACAGGGGTTCCGGCATCTCCGCCTGTTCGCAAGTCTGGACTGAAAGGAACTTTTCCAAGCAGGGGAACATCACTTCCCACTAATTCTGAAAGACGCTTTGCTGTTGCATCGCCTCCCCCATTGCCAAAGAGTGACATGGTCTCGCCACATTTTGGGCATGGAAAGTCAGACATATTTTCAATTACGCCAATGACATGTTGTTTGATTTGATGAGCAATTCTTCCTGCACGCTCTGCAACTTCCGCAGCCGCTATTTGAGGAGTTGTCACCACCACAATCTCCGAACTTGGTATTAATTGACCTAAGGAAATCGCTAAATCACCTGTTCCAGGTGGCAGGTCAATGAGCAATAGATCAAGATCTCCCCAGTAGGCATCACTGAGCAATTGCTCGAGAACGCGATGGAGCAATGGTCCTCGATAGGCAACAGCATCTGACCTTTCAGATTTAAACATTTCCATCGAAACGACTCTGACACCGTACGCCTCAAGCGGAATAAACATTTGATCAATCGCAGTGGGCCGTTGCCCCATGAGACCCATGAGACGCGGCACGGAATGGCCGTAAACATCGGCGTCAAGTATTCCTACCCGTAATCCTTTTTGTGCTGCGGCAACTGCAAGATTAACTGTCAGAGATGACTTCCCTACGCCACCTTTACCGGATGCAATCCCAACCACTCTTGTGATCGATTCTGGCTGAGCAAATGGAATAACTTTTTCGCGGCCATTACGAAGCAGTGACTTAACGTTATTTCTTTGTTCCTCCGACATCACGCCAAATTCGAGATTGACCGAAGTGACTTCTGAGATTCCCACGAGTGCGCTCGTCACATCTGATCGCAAGCGGTCTTGCATAGGGCAACCAGAAATTGTCAAAAGGACTTTGATGTCCACGACGCCAGCTTCGAAGGAAACTTTTTCGACCATCCCTAATTCGGTGATGGAGCGGTGAAGTTCCGGATCTTGTACTTTTGATAACGCAGTATTTATTGATTCAATAACACTCATAGTATGTCGGGATCCATCTTCGGGGTTGGTCGCTCTTGAGCATCCATCTCATCAAGTGAAGCATTGATGTGCTTCTTGATAAATGCTTTCGGATTGAGATCTGAGGGTTGAAGATCTTCGAACCCCGGTCCTAAGTTTTCACGCAGTTCTTGTGTTGCAGTGTGCGTTAAACGCTGAATCTTGCGCACGAATTTGGCAGCATCCGAGGCGAATTTAGGTAAACGATCAGGACCAAGCAGGATCAGTGCCAAGACAGCAAGGCCAATCATCTCTCCGCCACCGATATCAAAGAACATGACGCAAGCCTATCGTCCTAGGAAATATGTTTCCTAAGGTGCCGCAATCAGCGTCAATGTAGCGTTGTGGGACGTTCCCGCACGCAGGTAAGTGATGTGAACGGTATCGCCCACATTCTTAGCCCGCACGGCAACGATTAACTCATCCGAATTATTGACCTTCGTGCCTTCAAACATCGTGATTACATCGCCAGCTTTTAACCCTGCTTTCGCTGCGGGGCTACCTGAACGAATCGCATTCGCTGTGGCTGCAATCTTTGCGCCACCACCAGAATATTGACTGTCAATTGAAATTCCCATTATTGGATAAGTGGCTTTACCGGTTTTGATTAATTGATCGGCGGTCTTGCGTGCTTGATTTATCGGAATTGCGAATCCTAAACCGATGGATCCAGATTGACTGCCATATGAAGCACCGAGGGATGCAATTGCAGAATTAACGCCAATGACCGCACCAGTTGCATCTATGAGTGGACCTCCAGAATTTCCTGGATTAATTGCAGCATCTGTTTGCAATGCATTGATAAATGAATTTTCTCCAGCTGATCCACCTGCAGTAACTGCTCTGTTCTTTGCACTAATAATTCCTGAAGTGACAGTTCCTGAAAGTCCAAGAGGTGAACCTACGGCAATGACCGTGTCTCCCACTTGGATCGAGTCGCTGTTGCCAAATTCCAGCGCAGGCAGATTGGTTGCTGTAATTTTCAAAACCGCTAGATCATATGCAGAGTCGCGACCGACAAGTGTGCCCGTGTAAGACTTGCCATCATTGAGTGTGACAGTAATCGTGCCTGAATCTGTCACCGCTGCTTCCACAACGTGGTTATTTGTCAGAATATAACCAGCGCTATCAATAACAAATCCTGAACCTGTTCCACCACCATTAGAGGTCTGTGTGGAAATAGAAACCACAGAAGGCAGAACGCGTTGGGCTAAGCCAGCAACAGAATCTGGTTTGCGCTCTATCGTGCTCGAAGCCGAGACCAAAGTTGCATCGTGGTGAATTAATGAACCGAAGTTTGCCGAGCCACCTATCAAGCTTCCGACAAATCCAGCGATGATTGCGATGACGATTGTGCTGCCCAGTGGCGTACGAAAACGTTGTGGCTGTTGATCGACGGCCCACCAAGGGCGATTTGGGTCCACGGGTTGCATTCGATCCTCCCTAAATGTACGTAATAAAAACCTGGCCAAATTTAACCTGTAAATTCCGAGAAATTCGTGAGAACTCCCTCAATCAACGCTTTGTTGCCAGGAGCAACCCATCGCCAACCCCAATGAGCGAGGTTTTCCAGATTGCAGAGGCCGAACGAATTGCTTTGCCACACTCTCGTAGGGCAATCGTCCTTGGATCGCGCTGTGCCGGATCGGATACTTTTCCTTGACCAAAGAAATTATCAATTACTAGGACTCCGCCCGTGCGCAACATCCGATAAGCCTCATCAATAGAAAAACTTAAATCTTCAGCATCGTGGCGCAAAACCACGAGGTCATAAGCACGATCGGTTAATTTGCCCATCACATCTACAACAGGATTGGTGATCAAGCGATATCTCTGTGGCGAAATTTGAGCTTCGCTAAATGCAATACGTGCAATACGTGCATGCTCGGCCTCATTATCAATGGAAGTCAAAGTTCCACTCTCAATCATTCCCCGCAGTAACCAAAGGCTGCCAACTCCTGAACCAGTACCTACTTCGACCACAGATTGCGCAGAAATTAGATGCGCGAGAAAACTCAAGAAGGATCCCGCACCCTGTGAGACATCCGTGGCACCTACTTCTACACCACGTGCACGCGCGGCCAAGAGAATTTCATCTTCTTGGATAAAGCTCTCTGCGTAGCTATGTACATCAATTTTCATCAGAGGCCAGCAATCCAATCGATCAACAAACGAACACCAAATCCAGTGCCACCTTTAGGGTTCTCGCCCGAGTCACTTTCACTTCTGCCAGGTCCAGCGATATCCAAGTGGACCCAATTGCGTTCGCCCGCGAAATGTTCGAGAAATAGCGCACCTGTAACCGATCCAGCGGAGAATTTATGACCATCTGCTGTGTGATTGAAATCCGCAATCGAGCTTTCTAAAGCAACTTGATAATCATCGATGAGTGGCATGTGCCAAACACGATCGCCAGATTTTTCTCCAGCCTCGCTCAGTTTTTTCGCTAAGGCGGAGTTCCTTGTATACATCGCTGCAAATTGACGGCCCAGCCCAAGTGTTGCAGCCCCTGTCAAAGTAGCGATATCAATGAGGTAATCCGGGTTCAGATGAATATCTGCGTAGGCCAATCCATCTGCCAAAACCAAACGCCCTTCGGCATCGGTATTAATTACCTCAACAGTCGTGCCACCGTAATGTGTAATGACATCACTTGGACGTTGCGAAGTTCCCGAAAGCGCGTTCTCTGCACACATCAACAATGCAGTGACTCTTACCTTGGGTTTAATTTCGGGCATAGCACTCACAACAGCAAGAACAGCAGCTGCACCTGCCATGTCGCTCTTCATCGCCATCATGGTGTCGTAAGGGCGCTTAAGTGAAATTCCGCCGGTATCGAATGTGATTCCTTTACCTACAAGTACGACGTGTGGCCAATTCTTCGAACCACGAGGCGCATAACTTACTTCAATAAAACGGGGGCCAGGTTTAGGAGATGAATTTCCTACCGCAGTAAGTCCGCCAAATGCATGCAAATCTTTCCCGCTAAGAACTTCCACTTTGATATCTGGATTCTTCGCGAGAGCCTTGGCGCGATTTGCCATCCACAATGGTGTTTTTATATTCGATGGCGTGTGTATTAAATCGCGAGCGTTCCATACAGCCGCAGTTAAAGTTCTTGCTCGTGAAATTTCAGCAGGGTGTGCATCGCTCACCACAAATGATGCAGTGTCAGAAGAAGTTCCTGAAGTTTTCTCGCTCCATGTGTAGGAAGAAAGAATGAGCGCGACAGCATGGGCACGTAACTCATTACGGGAGGTAGCGAGAGCGCTGTAGATCGAATATTTCTTCCCACGTAATTTTCTACCTAAAGCGGCACCTGCTGCTCTTGAATCTGCAACTGATGCTCCTGAAATTCCGACTAGATAAAGTCTTTCGCAACGTGCGCCTTGAGCGCTCACTGGAATTTCAAAAATCTCCCCCGCTTTTCCCGTTGCAGAGAAAAATTCCAATTCATCTTCGAGTGAGAGGTCAAAATATTTTTCGCATTTTCTGACAAAAGGTGTGGCGATAGGAAAAGTTATCTTTCCAGCATCATTTCTTGAAAAGGCAATGGCGAGCGCGTCAACGTTCTTCAGACTTGGAAGGTCCAGTGGTCGTTCTGCAAGTAAAGGAATTGCCATTGCGCCGCTCACGCGATTGTTCGAACCTTACTTCTTAACGAGCAATGCAGCTGCTGCATGAAGAGCGTTACCCAAGTTGGTCGCTTCTTCACCATTGAGTTCTACAACGAGGCGGCCTCCGCCTTCGAGGGGAATTCGCATAACAAGACTGCGTGCTTCCTTCGTGACCTCCATAGGTCCGTCACCAGTTCGAGGTTTCATGGCTGCCATGGTCCGGACTCCTTTTCACGCTCTCCTGTACGCCTGGCATCCACCGACCCGTAGGTCTTTAGATACATGCGTGTGAGGGAGAAGTATCTCGTACTTACTGCCTAACCAGGAAATTGAGATGCCTAGAGCTCCAAAGCTTCGGTCAAATGAGCGCGGCCAGAGGCGATTACCCCGTCAACGGCGGTCTGTGGCACCCGAAGCATCTGCGCAATCTGCGTACTGGAGAGGTTTTTGAGGTAGTGCAAGGTCAAAATGATGCGCTCTTCCTCGGGCAAACTGGCGAGCAATTGAGCCAGAGTCTGCGCCATAAGCGTAAGGCTACTCGGTCGCCTTCTCTTTTTGCCGGCGCTTACGCTTTTTAGACGCCGGAGGCGGCACAGTCAAGAGCTTCGCCAACGGTGGTCGTCCAATGAAGGAGCTCGCGCTGACCGGGCTTTACGAAACCTTCGCTTTCTAGATGATCAATCATTTCTCGCAAAGGGGAATACAAACCATATGGGTCCAAAACGATCACAGGCTTGTCGTGAAACTTTAAGAACCGACCTACCCATATTTCAAAAAGTTCCTCCAGTGTGCCAAGACCGCCAGGGAGCGCGATGAAAGCATCGGAGAGTTCTTCGATCATCGCTTTTCGCTCGCGCATTGAATTCACTACATGAAGCTCGTCGCTATCGTGATCTGCAAATTCGATATCTACCAGCGCCTGAGGAATTACTCCGATCGTTTGACCGCCACCACTACGTACGCCACGTGCGACGGCGCCCATCATGGAAATGTGGCCTCCACCTGAAACTAATTCCCACTTACGCCTTGCAATCTCTTCTCCCAATTGCGAGGCGAGCTCTACATATTTAGCATCAATAGTGGGCGAGGATGAACAGAAAACGGCGATACGCATTTGCAAAGGATAGAGGCTAATCTTCTCCTATGTCGCTTTCGCAACCACAAATAGCTTCCGGTCATGGCATTGCAACAATTGCCTCCGATGGAAGCGTGCTCGATACCTGGTATCCCGCCCCAGTCTTGGCACCACTTTCACCAGACATTCCCGGTTGGCTGCAAAAACTCGAAGGCGCAGATGTTGATCGATCTGTTACGCGAACTCTTATTTCTCGAGAAATAAACCTTACCGAACCTCCCAAGGATGTAGCAGATGCTTACTTGCGACTCCATCTGCTCTCTCATCGATTAGTTGCTCCACATGGACAATCCCTTGATGGCATTTTCGGAATCTTGAACAATGTCGTGTGGACTTCGCATGGTCCTTGTTCACTCGATGGTTTTGAAGAAACGCGCGCTCAATTACGCGCGAAATATGGACACGTAGCGGTTTTTGGAGTGGATAAATTCCCTCGAATGGTTGATTACGTTATTCCAACTGGAGTTCGAATCGCAGATGCCGATCGCGTTCGACTTGGCGCACATTTAGCGCACGGTACGACCGTCATGCACGAAGGTTTCGTCAATTTCAATGCCGGAACTCTAGGGACGTCAATGGTTGAAGGCAGAATTTCTGCAGGCGTTGTCGTAGGAGATGGCTCTGATGTTGGCGGTGGTGCTTCAATCATGGGTACGTTGAGCGGTGGAGGCAAAGAAACTATTTCCGTGGGTAAGAAATGTTTATTAGGCGCCAACTCTGGACTGGGAATTTCTCTCGGTGATAATTGCGTGATTGAAGCCGGTACCTACATCACGGCTGCTGCAAAAGTTTCTCTTCCCGATGGTGAAATAGTTAAAGCAGGCGAATTAAGTGGCGCAGATAATTTACTATTCCGCCGTAATTCACAAAGTGGAAATCTTGAAGTTGTTTTGCGAACAGGAACATGGGGCGGACTCAACTCCATCTTGCACGCTAATTAAAGACTGTGAAAAGCCGTCCGTAATGGCGTTGGTAGCGCTGCCGGTATTGATGGAGACACATTACTGATCACTGCCGTTTCGAAATCAAACCATGTAGATGGCAATTTACTTTTGCTTCGGAAATTCTCTCCAGATAGAGATGCTTTCTTACCAGCGCTGGATGTGGCCAAAATGTTAGCCACGGTGCCACTTGCATGCCTGCCCGTTATCTCAAGTGAAACAACATCTGTCAGCCCAAAAGCTGAAGCAACAGTTGCTTGAGTGACTGGGCGAATCCAATTGATGTACTTCGAATTTAAGTTCGTCATGAGGCTCCAAGGATCTGGAACGCTGACCGCGTAAGGGACGGCGCTTCCCCAGGCATCTACAGCGGATTCAGTTTGGCCACCTGAGGATGAGTAGAAATAGGCCGCAATCGGTTTGGAATTGTAAAGAATTGCCATTCCGTGTGAACCATCAACACTCGTCGCAGTAACTGCACTCTTCCAAATTGCTCCGAATTTTGCCTCGCTCTCTTTTGAGAAACCCACGAAATTCTGATCAGCAGTTACCGAGTAAAGATCGCAATCACAGGCAGTCCTAATTTTTCCTGCCTTGCTCAGGGCATAGGTTCGAGAGGCAATCGCCTGAGCTTGAAGGGCGTCTAGCGGCCAAGAAGAGGGCATCTCGCCTATCCCCCAAAGATATTCATCGTGAAGACGAAGAGAATTCGTTAATTCAATTCGATAACCGAGCAAAGCGGATTTCACGAGTTTAATTTGCATCTGTCCGTAACGATATTTCGTCGTCGTGGAACCAAGTTTGACTAAAACAGTTGAATTAACTCCTGCAAGGTCTCGCGTTCCTGTCCAGCGAACCGTCCACGAAGATCCCGAAGTAAGTGAAGTTACTTTGCCAGATGTATCCGTAATGCTTGGAATCGCAAGGTTTCCCAGAAGTGAAAATGTGAGCATGGATTTCGATGGGATCACAGCATCAGGGACGGAGGAGATGTTCTCTTTTATCTCCGCATTGAATATCTCGAGGTGACCCAACTTGGTATCGGTCTTTATAGAGAGCGAGGTAAGTAAATGTCCAAGGTTGACCCGAAGAATTTGATCATCTTGCACGGGAGTCACTACAACGTCTTTGTAGTAATAATTGAGAATCGCAGTTGCACTATCGCCTTCGAGCGCTTGTCCTCGGGCACCGATCTGGCTCATACCAACGCCGTGTCCGTAACCCGAACCACGAAATGAAAAGGTATTTGGAATTTCACTTGCATGTGCCGTCGGGAGAAAGAGTGATCCCAAAATCACCAATACAGCGGTGCGCCTAAAGTTAAATGCCCTCATCAATGGCGGCACTCTTTCCAACCTTCAGAAAAGTTTGATAAGCATCAACAACTGGATTTGGCTCGCCTCGCATCATTAACTTGCCTTTATCTAGCCAAACAACTTCGTTACACAAATCTCTTACCGTTGTCATGCTGTGACTCACGAGAATCAATGCACGAACATCACTGCGCAATTCCTTAATTCTGTTGAGGCTCTTCTCTCTGAAGTGGGCATCACCAGTACTAAGGGCCTCATCAACAATTAAAATATCTGGGCGAACTGTCGCGGCAACAGAAAATCCAAGTCGGGCATACATTCCTGAGGAATATGTTCGCATCGGTGCATCAATTGCCTCGCCCAATTCGGCGAAATCTGCAATCTCATCAAAGAGCGCTGCAATTTCTTTTCTGGACATACCTGCAGCAAGGCCTCCGAGTTCGACATTCTCGCGACCAGAAAGAGAAGGACTAAAACCCACGCCAAGAGCCAACAAAGTGCTCACTTTTCCATAAACCTCGACCCTGCCTCGTGACGGAGGCAAAATCCCTGAAATGACACGCATCAACGTTGACTTGCCTGCACCATTTGCACCTACTACACCGAGGACGGAACCGTAGGAAACATCCATCGTGACGTCATCAAGTGCCTGCACAACTCGGGTGTGTTTTGTACCGCGACCAAGCGTTCGCACCCTTGCTTTCAAGGTTGGTCGGCGATCAATCGTTGTTGTGTAAGTAAGTCCTAATTTCTGAACCGAGATTGCAATCTCGCCAGGTAAATGGTTTGAACTAGAGGCGGACGGCAAAATCGCGCTCCCTTGATAAGAAGAAATAAGTTCCAATGATGAAGAACCCAAGAGCCCAACCCAACGAGGCAAACATGTCAGATGCAAGCGGTGGTTGCGCGTGGACCATCGCACGAGACCAAGAATTTAATAGTGAGAAAAGCGGGTTGAAGTTTTCGATAGTCCGCAACTTATCTTTGAGCGCTGATACTTCATACAAGATTGGTGAAAGATAAAGCCAAGTTCTTGTGAAGTACGGCAAGAAACTCGAGATGTCGCGGAAGTAGACATTGATTACTGAAATAAGAATCGCCAAGCCGAGCGCTAAAATTGTCGTGATCAAAGCGATAGGAAAAGCCCAGAGCATCGCCCAACCAATGGGAAATCCTAAGATCGAACGAATAACCAGGAAAACGACAATGGTGGGAAGAAATCGGAAGATTGCAATAACGGTGGCCGAGATGGGCAACATGATCCTTGGAAAAGCGGTATTCAGGATGAGCTTTCCACCACGTGTGATTGAACCCAATCCACCGCTCATGGTGTTAGAGACAAAGTAGAAAAGGAAAAGGCATCCCGTGAGATGTCCGTAGCGCAGTTTGTCGCTATGTCCGCCGATGATCACAATCAAAATGAAATAGACACCTGAAAGAAGCAGTGGATTGAGAACCAACCAGACTTGTCCAAAAACCGAGTCGTAATGCTTTTCACGAAGTTCAGATCGTGCATATTCAGAAATAAAAGAACGGCGGGCCCACAAAGAACGCCAATATCTGCCCAGAGGTGGGAGTCCTGCCCTAAAGGGCTCAAAAACTTCCATGGGCTTGGCTTGATTCACTGAAGCAGATTACCGCAAGAGGTTGGTCTCACTCGCTTTGCGGCACGAGAGTCCGAGGTGATGTTAAGAATCCAAGTCCCCAAGACAGGTGCATTGTTAGCAATATGGCGGGCAATCGAACTTTTTCACCGAGCGAACTTCCAATTCCAGCTGCTGCAAAAACGATAAAAGCCAAATAAATCGCCGAAGGCAGAAAGAAAATTGGAGCAAACAACACTCCCATGGCAATTGAAGTAACTGTTCCGAGCAAAGCAAATGGTGGAGCTAGGTAACGTAAATTCACTGTCCCTGCATATCTCCTAGAAACAACTCGTCTCCAGCGACCGTACTCGAAATATTGTTTTGCCAAAGCTTTAAAAGTTGGTCGAGGTCGATAAACGACATGCAATCGAGGATCGAAATAAACAACTCCCCCACTTGAACGTAAGCGATAGTTGAGTTCCCAATCTTGGGCTCGTGTGTAGCGTTCATCAAAGCCGCCAACTGCTACTAAAGCACTTTTGAGAAAAACTCCAAGGTAGACCGTGTCTACTGATCCAGCGGTTCCACCAGTATGAAAACGAGATGCCCCTACACCCAATGGACTGCGCATCGCACCTGCGACTGATTTTTCAAATCCTGTTATTCCCTGCGCATCCATCAAGCCGCCAACATTTACGGCACCTGTGGAATGTAAGACTTCTACTGCAACCGAAATGTAACCTTTGGGAATTTCTGAATGCCCATCAACTCGCACAATGATGGGAAATTGTGATTGCGCAATCGCGATATTCAAACCAGCAGCTGTACGTCCAGTTGGATTTGATACAACAATGATCCGTTGATCTTCTTGCGCAAGTTCTTGAGCGATTTCCAAGGTTCGGTCCTTGGATGGTCCAATTGCAAGAATGACCTCGATTTCTCCGAGGAAATCCTGAGAAAGAATCGCTGCGACCGTATGTTCTAGGTATCGCTCTTCATTGAGAACGGGAAGGATTACGGATACACCGTTTACTTTCGCCTCGTTGGTCGGAATATGCACAAGAGAACGCTACCGCCCAAGTAGGCTCTCCTAGTGAAATCAGCAAAGGTGACCCGAGCCTTAACATCTATCTCAATCGGCGTCGTCCTCTTATCTGCTATCTCATGGCTCGGACTTGGACAAATCACTAGTTCTCTCAAGCGAGTCGACGCATTCTCTGGACTCAATGACAGACCAGAAAAAGCATCCAGCGCAATCAACTACCTCCTCGTCGGTTCGGATACTCGTGAAGGTATGACTGCAGCAGAGTTGCGTGCACTTCGGGTAGGAAGCACGCGCACCGCGGCTGGACAACGTTCTGACACAATTTTATTAGTCCACATCAGCAAAGCTCGAGATAAAGCTGTCATCATTTCGCTTCCTCGAGACACACTTGTGACTGTTCCTGAACATACAAGTTCAGATGGAAAAACCATTGCCGCAGTTCGTGCCAAATTGAATGCATCCTTTAGTTGGGGCGGCGCTCCCCTTCTCATCCAAGTGGTCGAAGGCCAAACCGGCTTGCGAATTGATCACTACGTTGAAATTGGATTTGCTGGATTTGCGCGGATGGTTGACGCCCTTGGCGGTATCGAAGTGTGTACCAAACGTGCGATCAATGACCCAAAGAGTCACCTCGTCCTTGCAGCGGGTATTCATACATTGGATGGCATCGAGGCGCTGAAATATGTGCGCACCCGCGATTTCGACGGCATGGGCGATTTAGGCCGAATGCAACGTCAGCAACAGTTCATGAGCTCTGTCTTGAAAAAAGCCACGAGTGCTGGAGTACTTCTCAATCCTGTAAAACTCGTTGGTTTCCTTAACGCCGTCATGGCTACTGTAAAGACGGATTCATCATTGAGTTCAAGTGATCTTGTGACTCTTGCTAAGCAGATGAGAAATTTATCTGCGAGCAAAGTTCGCACACTGACTGTCCCGCTTTCAAATGTCGGTTATTCAGTACCCGGTCTTGGTTCGACGGTTCTGTGGGATCCAGTATTGGCACCACAACTTTTTCAGAAACTACGAGATGACCTACCCATCGTGACCGAGGTCCTACCTTCTTCATCGGCGAGCCCGAAAGCAAGTGCAAGTGCAAAATCAACTGCAGCCCCGGTAATTATTGATTCTTTCAAAACGCGAACAGCAGCCGAAAACCCATGCGGAACGCTCAAGTAGCCAACACTCTGACGCTAGACTCCAGGCTATGACTCTTGTTTTATCAGTAATAGGAACTGGATATCTTGGAGCAACGCATGCTGCTTGCATGTCATCCCTTGGATTCAACGTCATCGGCGTTGATACTGATGCCTCCAAAATCGCACTACTTGCGCAAGGTCAGTTACCTTTTTATGAACCAGGTTTAGAAGAACTTCTACAACAAGAGCTCGCATCAGGACGTTTAACATTTTCAACTGATTTCTCCATGCTTGCCGATGCCGATGTGCATTTTATTTGCGTCGGAACGCCTCAAAAAGAAAATAGTTTGGCAGCCGATCTCAGCTATGTAGAAGGTTCTCTTGCCGCTCTCGCGCCGCACCTTAAACCCGGTTCCTTGGTTGTAGGAAAATCCACTGTGCCAGTAGGCACTGCACAAAAACTCACAGATATTCTCGCGAGTTCCGCGCCTCAGGCTGATTTAGCTTGGAATCCGGAATTCTTGCGCGAAGGTTTTGCCATTGAAGACACGCTTCGACCAAACCGTCTAGTCGTAGGCGTAACCAATGATCGCGCCGAAGAAATTCTTCGTGAAGTGTATGCACCTGTCCTAGAACTCGGCACACCATGGATTCGAGCCGATTTACCAACGGCCGAACTCGTCAAGGTTGCTGCAAACTCCTTCCTTGCAACGAAAATTTCCTTCATAAATGCGATGGCAGAAATCTGTGAGGCTGCAGGTGGCGATGTCACAGTATTAGCAAAAGCAATCGGATACGACCCAAGAATTGGAAATCGTTTCTTGCAAGCAGGAATCGGATTTGGTGGCGGATGTTTGCCGAAAGATATCCGCGCATTTATGGCACGTGCTGAAGAATTAGGCGCAAAGCAAGCACTCGAATTCTTGCGAGAGATCGATGCAATTAATTTGCGTGCGCGAACACGTGTAATTGATCTTGTTCGTTCTCTCTTGGCGCAAGATCTCAGCAGTTACACGATTGCCGTTTTGGGTGCGGCATTCAAACCGGAAAGTGATGATGTGCGAGATTCGCCTGCACTCGATATCGCAGCGCAACTTCATGCTGCAGGAGCAAAAGTAACTGTGCATGATCCCAAAGCTATGCACGCCGCAAAGAAAAGATTCCCCGCACTTGGATTTGCCCAAAGCGTTGAGGAATGTCTTGCTGGTGCCGACCTAGTCCTTCATCTCACTGAATGGCGCGAATATCGTGAACTTGATACCGCCCACTTAAAAACACTTGTTAAGACTCCCATTGTGATTGATGGAAGAAATGCGCTGGATCGAGATACTTGGATAAAAGGTGGCTGGGACTTCCATGCATTAGGTAGGAAGTCGCTCTAACTTAAAAACCAGTTTTTTGAGTTCTACGGGCAACAAGATTTTCACCTTTGGCTTTTGCGTCATCTCGTTGTTTGCTCATCGCTTGGGTTACTTTCTGCGAAATGACTTCATCGGCAACTCCAAGGATGCGTGCTGCAAGTATGCCTGCGTTCTTTGCGTTTCCGATCCCGACTGTTGCTACAGGTATTCCACCTGGCATCTGAACAATCGATAACAATGAATCCATCCCATCCAATACTTTTAGAGCGATTGGAACACCAATTACTGGAAGTGGAGTCAACGCTGCAATAACGCCAGGTAAATGTGCTGCGCCACCCGCGCCCGCGATGATCACATCAAAACCCAAATCTTTTGCACTTTTTGCAAATGCAATTGTTTCCTCTGGCATGCGATGAGCAGAAAGAACTTGCGCAGAATAAGTGATTCCGAATTCATCGAGAACTTTCGCTGCGTCTTCCATGATTGGCCAATCTGAATCTGATCCCATGATGATGGCCACGTGATTCTTACTCATCGATTTCTCCGCTCATATAATCAACAGCATGACTAATGCACTCCCGTAAGTCTAGAAGGTCATCCCCCACCAGACATACATGTCCGACGCTGCCAGCAGGGCCAGCGCTAATCCCGTATTGATGAAACTTCATTGCCGGACATCGGGCCATCAGGTGCAGATACGGGCGGTACATATCGCTCTTGGCCCCCGCATAAACATTTCCCACTAGAACAGTTTGAGAAGTCATAGAAGTGTCACCTAAAGGAAGATCCAAAACAGCTCTTAAGTGCTGCTCGAATTGACTCGTGCGGGAACCGTCGATTGTCCATACTCCAGAACTCTGGGGAGTTAGTACAACACTTGAAATAACGAGTTCATGCTCCATTAACAGCAGGTTGATGCCCATCACTCCCACAAGAGATATCTGTTGCGCGAATTCAAGTGCGATTCTCTGCGCGTCATTTGCTTGGGCTTGGGAAATCTCTTGAGCCGGAGACTCTGTCCGCAATTCATGGTCATCTTTACGGAAGATTTGCGTCGGCGCCCACACGCTCGCTTGAGAATGTGGCGATCTTGCAACATGGACAGCAATTTCCATACCTTCTGGCGAAGCAACTGACTCTGGAAGTTTCTCTAATGAGTGCGATGAAGGTCGTACAACAACCCCGTCACCTTCAAGTGTGCGAACCACCGAAATCGGAACGAGTCCGCCTTCGAAAGTCACAACATCACATTTCTTTGCAAATTCCCTAACGGCTTGCAAATCATCTCTCTTAAAGTCAAAGAGTCGAAGGTCAATCCCCAGTGCCGAAGCAGGGCCAAGCAACATTTGTGAGAGGTAACCAGAACCGAGCACGCCAACAACGGGAAATGGATTTACCACGTGCGCATCTTACTGAGTACGAATATGGAGGATATCGCCAGCGCTAACGTGCTGACCATCTGAAAGTAAGAGCGCTCCAGTGGGGTCAACACCGATAGCCAAGTTTTCGGTGACGCTACCTCCCGGGTGTTCCACTCGTACATGGGAATTGATTGTCGAACAGCGCAACTCATATTCCTTCTTCACTTCCAGGACGCTGCTCTCTAGACGCTTGACCAGCAAATCAAATTCTTTCAAAATCTGCACAAGCAAATGATTTCTATCGCAGCCGCGACAACCTTCCAATTCAAGTGAAGTCGCGTGAGCAACAGGCAATTCGGATTCGTTCATGCCAACATTTATTCCGATCCCAATAACCACTCCGTGGTTTTCAACTTTTTCAGCAATCAGTCCAGCAACTTTCTTATCAGCAATCAGCACATCATTTGGCCATTTGAGCATTGCACGTTCTCCAGTTGAAAGTTCGCAACAGGAATCTATTGCTTTGACAACTGCCAATCCCGCAACTAGCGGTAACCATGAATAATCTTCAGAGCTTATTTTCGGTTCAACGAAAAATGAAAAAAGAAGTGCAGAAAGAGGAGCTGCCTCAAATGTACGATCAAGTCGCCCTTTACCTTGAGATTGATATTCACTAACTAATACATCACCGGGTTTCGTGTTACTGGCACGTACGCCATTTACTAAATCATTTTGAGTAGATCCGGTGACATCAACCACGCTTACTCGCCAGTAACTGGGAATAAGTTGCGAATTAATCTGCTGCTGATTCAACGGCGTACGTAATTTGCTCACGACTAGTACCGTAGGGGTATGAACCGTGATCTGCATACAACCGCCGGAAAAATTCAAGATCTTCGTGACCGTCTTGATGAGGCCGTCCATGCTGGTTCCGCGCGCGCTACAGAAAAGCAGCACGCTAAGGGAAAGATGACCGCACGCGAGCGGATAGCCAAACTCGTCGATGATGGATCATTTACCGAACTTGATGAGTTTGCACGACATCGTTCAACTAACTTCGGTATGGAAAATAACCGACCTTACGGTGACGGCGTAGTTATTGGGTACGGCACTATCGATGGACGAAGCATTGCGCTGTACTCCCAAGATTTCACTGTGATGGGTGGAAGCCTCGGCGAAGTTTTCGGCGAAAAAATGGTGAAGATTGCCGAATTCGCACTGAAGACGGGGATTCCTCTCATCGGAATCAGCGATTCTGGTGGAGCTCGAATTCAAGAAGGAGTTGCATCCCTCAGCGGGTACGGAAAGATTTTTCGGTTAAACACTCGTGCCTCTGGAGTTATCCCCCAAATATCGGTGATTCTCGGACCTTGTGCTGGAGGCGCTGCTTATTCACCAGCACTCACTGATTTCACCATCATGGTCAATGAAACTTCCCATATGTTTATTACCGGTCCGGAAGTTATAAAAACCGTTACAGGTGAAGACGTTGGCATGGAAGAACTCGGTGGCGCACATACTCATAACGCCAAGACTGGAAATGCTCACTACCTGGCCGAGAACGAAGAAGACGCATTAGATTATGTAAAAGCGCTGTTGTCGTACTTACCAAGTAACAACTTAGACGGATCACCGATTTTGCCCGCAACTGAAACTCTTGAAGAGAAACCAACGGATCACGCGCTTGATACTTTGATTCCCGATAGCCCGAACCAGCCGTATGACATGAAAACTCTTGTACTGGCGCTTCTGGATGAAAATGAATTCTTGGAAATTCATGCGCTCTTTGCGCCGAACATCGTCGTCGGCTTTGGCCGCATTGAAGGACAATCTGTTGGAATTATTGCTAACCAACCTCAACAACTTGCCGGCACGCTAGATATTGATTCAAGTGAAAAAGCCGCGCGATTCCTTCGCTTCTGCGACGCTTTCAGCATTCCTATTATTACTTTGGTCGATGTTCCTGGATTCTTGCCAGGTCTCGAGCAGGAATGGAACGGAATCATTCGCCGTGGAGCAAAACTTCTTTACGCATATGGTGAAGCCTCCGTACCAATGATCACTTTGATTACGAGAAAGGCGTACGGCGGAGCATTCATTGTGATGGGTTCAAAATACATCGGCGCAGATGTAAACCTTGCATGGCCTAGTGCAGAAATTGCTGTGATGGGCGCGCAAGGTGCAGTAAACATTTTGTACCGCAAAGAGCTGAGTGACTCAGAGGACGAAGAAGCCCTGCGAACATCGCTCATTACTGATTACAACGAAACTCTTGCCAACCCTTATCTCGCTGCCGAGCGCGGGTTCATTGACGCAGTCATCGAGCCGCATAATTCACGTGAGTACATCACCAAAGCTTTGCGCGCCCTCAAAACGAAACGTGACACTTTGCCTGCTCGTAAACACGGGAATATTCCTCTGTGATCACTTTTACCATCACTTCCGGCACACCCACTCTTGAAGAGCTAACAGCACTTGAATTAGCACTAGCAGAGCATGAGCGGCCAATCGAGGAAG
>CAIYRR010000016.1 GCA_903928745.1 uncultured Actinomycetes bacterium
CCTCACGCCAACCTCACAGACCGCACGCGCCAGGTACACATCTCCTACACGCTTGATACACCTCATTTCGCCAAAATTCTTGCTTTTTTACGCACGAGTACAGGATTAGTGGGTTAAATTAACGGCATTCTTCTTGCCGATAGTGAGGGTTTAAAAGGTATGACGCGAAAGATCATCTTGGTTGTCGATGACAATGAAGATATTCGAGGACTTTTATTACTCGTCCTTGAAAAAGAAGGATACGAAGTACACATTGCCGTTGACGGAGAAGAGGCGCTCGAAAAGGCTCAGCTAATTAAACCCGATCTCATTTTGTTGGATGTGATGATGCCAAAATTGTCGGGTCTGGAAGTCCTTTCTGCCCTTCGCAAGCACAGCGATAAGAAGATCAGCGAAGTGCCCGTCATGATGATCACGGCGAAGTCGGCGCTGGCAGATGTGGATCAAGCAGGGCTTTGGGGGGCCACCTCCTACATCGTAAAACCATTCAGACCGCTCGATTTGCGACAAAAGGTTCTGGATTTACTCAACCCCGTGTGATTTTGGGGGACAACCCTTAGTATCAACCCTTGATATAGGGGAGAAACCTTTCTGACAAATCGGTGCCTTTAATGAACGCGAGTGAAAGAGGCAGATCATTTCACATAGTTCTCATGGTTCTCATGGTGATCACAGCCAAGCACGTCTCAACTTGGGACAGAAGATTCTCTTCCTCGCACTCGTTACAAATTTAGTATTTCTGGCACTTCTTGTGAAATCTAATTCAGGTATTGCTGATGGCCAAGTCCAGAAATTTACTTCGACCCAATCTAAATCGGCAGCGATTGTTTACACCGAACATGAGACATTGATTTATACAGTCAAATTTGCCCAATGGAGTGGTGGTCAAACAACGCGTCATGAGGTGCAAGTCGCACGCGCACTTTTGTCGGAACGTTTGCAAGTAATTAACGACAATGGACATTCGCTGAGTCAAGAAGTAACTCCTGAATATAAGGCGGCTCTGAGTCAGACTGATAAAATCCTGGCTTCTGCGCCTGAAGGTATTTTGCCCGAATATTTGCACAGCAAAGTTAAAGCCGACTCTGCAAAAGCTTTGCGTGAAATTATCAATCAAACAAGGCTCTTAATTGTTCAATACCAGCAACAAATTGACTTGTCAGCCTTAAAGGATGCAAAGGATAGAAGTAGTAGAAGTTCGCTCGACCTCATCTTTCTTTTGACATCGATTCTCTTGGGTGCCGGTTTCTTTGCTTGGGTAGGTATCTCATTAAGAAATCACCAGAAGAAATCTAGGCAAGAGTGGGAGGAGGAGGCCGAAGTCCTGCGTAAGTTTGAAGCAGATTTGAAAGATGCCGAATATAGCGTTGAGTCTTTGAAAGAGTTGAATGCCACTAAGAATGATTTTATTTCAACCATTAATCATGAGTTGCGTACCCCGCTAACTTCCATTGTTGGATACATCGACCTTCTGAAAGAATATGCCTCAAACGATACAACCGGCGAGATGGCAAAGATTATTAGCGTCGTTGAACGAAATTCAGAATCGCTCCTTTCAATCGTGGAAAGCATTCTCTCGTTGTCAAAACTAGATTCTAAAGAGAGCAACGCAGAATTTGAAAATGTGTATCTTCCTCAAATTATCGAGAGAAAGAAATTTATTCTTTCTCCACTCACAACCGCAAAATCCATAACAATCGATTTCACTGCAACACCAGGTGTGGAATTCGCAATTCTTGGCACACCAAGTCAGATTTCCCAGGTCGTCCTCAACTTGCTTTCTAATGCAGTCAAATTCAGCCCTGCAGGTTCTCATGTGGAAATAATTCTGAGCACGAGACGAAATGATCTCAATGAAGATCTCATTCGGATGGAGATCAAGGATCAAGGAATCGGAATACCTCAGGAAGATATCCCGAAACTCTTCACGCGCTTTTATCGTGCAGGAAACGCTGTTTCTAACAACGTATCAGGAACTGGATTAGGACTGGCGATTGTGGCAAGAATCCTCGAACTACACGGCGCCACAGTCCAGATTGATTCGACAATTAACGTGGGTACATCTTTTATTGTTGAGTTTTCACGCCATGTCACCGATGTTGATCGCTTGATTTCGGTTAATCGGATAAAGGTTTTAAGGAAGGCGATAATTGCACTCAATGAAGCCGCTCCAGAAGAACTAAAGTCAGTGAGTCATCAAATGAGTGGAGCGTTAGGGTTTTACGCACTAGAGGCAGAGATGTACTTGACCGATAATCTTCAAAATTGGCTAAAGGCAAATCCAGATGCAACCCTTATGGAAATCCAGATCAAAAAGGACGTACTAGTAAAGATTTTGGAAACTTCTCTTGAAGAGCTGATTGATCAGAAAGAGGAAAAGTGAAAGATACTATTTTGGTTGTTGATGACAATGAAGATATTCGAGCATTTGTCAGAACTGCCCTTGAGTCTGAGAGTTATGAAGTACTTGAAGCCGCCGATGGCGATAGCGCCCTCCTTTCGTTCAAGCGTGATAAGCCGGCTCTCGTTGTATTAGATATTGGCATTGGGCAACCTGACGGATTTGAAGTATGTAGAGCCATTCGAACCACCTCAAGTGTTCCGATAATCATGCTCACTAGCCGCGCCGATGAAGTTGATGAGGCGATGTGTTTGGCTGCAGGCGCCGATGATTACATCAGAAAACCAGTATCGCCACGAATATTAAGTTTGCGAGTTGCCAATCAACTACGTAAGAGAAGTCCGAGTGCAAGCGCCGAAGTATCAATCCTGCAAGCTGGGGAATTAACGTTAGATCTATTGAGTCGAGAGTTGCGTGTGGCCGATGCGGTTGTACCACTTACACGTATTGAATTTGATTTCATCGAGTTGCTGATGCAGCAGCCAAAGCGAGTATTCACTCGCGAGCAAGTCTTATCCGCGATTGGCGGATCTAGTGAATTCTCCAGTGATCATTTACTGGATACTCACGCCTCGCGAATGCGAATGAAGATTAAGAGCGCAGGTGGTCCGAAAGTTATTTCGGCAGTGCGCACCGTTGGTTATCGCCTTCTCTATCCCGATTCTGAATAGTTTTACGAATTAGCAATATGTTCTGAAAGCCTGGCCGCTGTTGCTGCTACTGCCGCGGCATGAAGTCGACCAGGTTGACGACCGAGTCTTTCCATAGGACCACTGATTCCAACTGCTGCAATAACTTTGTTGTTGGGACCGCGAACGGGCGCAGAAACCGAGGCAACACCTGCTTCTCGCTCTCCCACACTTTGTGCCCAACCACGACGACGCACTGCGGCCAACTGTGCAGCAGTAAAGCGTGCATTAGTGAGTCCTTTGTGAATGCGTTCTGAGTCCTCCCATGCAAGAAGAATCTGCGCACCAGAACCTGCTTGCATCGTGAGCGCTGATCCAACAGGTACTGAATCGCGAAGGCCAGATAAACGCTCTGCTACTGCAACACAAATACGAACATCACCTTGGCGGCGATACAACTGTGCACTTTCACCTGTGGCATCGCGAAGGGCTGCAAGGGCAGGGGCAGCAACAGCAAGGAGTCGATCCTCACCGGCAGCAGCTGCTAATTCTCCAGATCGAAGTCCTAATACGAAACGACCATGTAGATCGCGAGTAACAAGGCGGTGAAATTCGAGCGCCACTGCAAGACGGTGAGCCGTAGGGCGCGCAATCCCTGTAGCGGCAACAAGTTCGGCCAATGAGTGCGGGCCTGATTCCAGGGTAGATAAAATCGCGACCGCTTTATCTAATACGCCAACTCCGCTATTCTTCTTGTCCACGATGCAATACTAACATCTCAACTAGTGAGATGGTCAAGTCGATCAGGAGTGATGATGGGAAAGACTTTAGCTGAGAAGATCTGGCAAGAACATGTTGTTCGATCCGCAGCAGGCGAACCAGATTTGGTTTATATCGATCTACATCTCATCCACGAAGTAACGAGCCCACAAGCATTTGATGGCCTACGCCTCGCTGGACGACCTGTGCGCCGCCCGGATTTAACGATTGCCACAGAGGATCACAACACTCCAACGCAGAACATTGATCAACCTATTGCTGATCCTGTTTCTAAATTACAGGTAGATACATTGCGCGCTAACTGCGCAGAATTTGGATTACGCATTCACTCACTGGGTGACATTGATCAGGGCATCGTGCACGTTGTGGGACCTCAGCTTGGTCTGACACAACCTGGCATGACCATCATTTGCGGAGACTCACACACATCCACTCATGGCGCTTTTGGTGCGCTCGCATTTGGAGTAGGTACAAGTGAAGTTGAGCATGTACTTGCTACCCAGACTTTGCCGCTTATTCGACCAAAGATGATGGCAGTAAATGTCGAAGGCGAATTAGCGCCAGGAGTTACTTCTAAAGATGTCATCTTGGCCATCATTGCAAAGATCGGTACTGGCGGGGGAGTTGGCTACATTGTGGAATACCGCGGTAGCGCAATTCGTGCCATGACTATGGAATCGCGTTTGACGATTTGCAACATGTCCATTGAAGCCGGGGCTCGTGCAGGTCTTATTGCACCTGATGAAACAACTTTCGCGTACATCAAGGGCAAGCCACATGCTCCGCAAGATTGGGATGGCGCGGTTGCATATTGGAAAACTCTGACAACAGATGCTGATGCAAAGTTTGATCATGAAGTTACCTTGCGCGCCGAAGACATCACTCCCTTTGTCACATGGGGAACTAACCCAGGACAGGGTGCACCGTTATCAAGCAGTGTGCCAGATCCTGCATCCTTCACTGATGCAGAAGAGCGCAGCGCAGCCGAGCGTGCACTTGTTTACATGGGCCTAGAGGCAGGTATGCCTCTTAAAAAGATAGCCATTGACACTGTTTTCTTGGGCTCTTGCACCAACGGACGCATCGAGGATCTTCGCAGCGCCGCAGCGATTTTGGATGGCAAGAAGATTGCATCCACTCTTCGCATGTTGGTTGTTCCAGGATCTGCTCGAGTTCGCTTGCAAGCAGAGGCAGAAGGCTTAGACAAGATTTTCATCAACGCTGGCGCCGAATGGCGAAATGCTGGATGTTCGATGTGTCTTGGAATGAACCCCGATCAACTTGCAGTGGGAGAGCGTTCTGCATCGACAAGTAACCGAAACTTTGAAGGCCGCCAAGGTAAAGGCGGACGTACTCACTTAGTGAGTCCACCCGTTGCAGCAGCAACAGCTTTGCGTGGCACCTTGTCATCACCAGCAGATTTGTAAGGGAGAAGATCATGGATAAATTTGTTACTCACGTAGGAACCGCGGTTCCACTTCGTCGAAGCAATGTCGATACAGATCAGATCATTCCTGCGGTGTACCTGAAAAAGATCACACGCTCTGGCTTTGAAGATGGTCTCTTCAACGCATGGCGCAACGATCCAGCCTTCGAACTCAATCAAGAGAAATACAAGAAGGCGACGATCCTTGTCGCTGGCATTGATTTTGGTACAGGTTCATCTCGTGAACATGCGGTGTGGGCGCTGCAAAACTACGGATTCAAAGTGATCATTGCTCCACGCTTTGGAGACATTTTCCGTGGCAACTCAGGTAAAGCTGGACTTCTCACAATCACTCTTTCCCAGCACGATGTTGAGGCGCTCTGGAGTGCTATCGAGGCAAAGCCAGATGTGGCAATTACTGTGGATCTGGAAGCACGGACGGTTTCTTACGGACACAGCAGTGTCGGTTTCGTCATTGATGACTACACCCGCTGGCGTTTGATGGAAGGCCTTGATGACATCGGTCTGACTTTGCAGCAGACAGATTCCATTGATGCCTTTGAGAAGTCGCGTTCTGCCTTCAAACCGCAGACAATTCCAGCGAAATAGGCTCATTTTTCGCAGGTAAAAGTGATTTGTAGTGAAAGTCTCAACTCATCATTGAGAGATTTACTGCGAATTATCAGCGTGAAATAAGGGTTTTTTCGCACTCTTGTATTGATGTGTGAAATAAAACTACGCGACACGCAGCGAAAGTGATGGATTATGGGCTTTTTAGCGCGTAAATTTCTAACCAGGTAGGCAAAAGCCTAACTTTTACGCGTAAATATAAGGGGATTTTCATGAACAAGGCCCAATTCATTGCCGCGTTGGCCCCACACTTCAACGACAGCAAGAAAGAAGCAGCACACGCTGTAGATATCGTCTTCGACACAATCACTCGCACAATCGCCAAGGGCGAAGATGTGATGATCAATGATTTCGGTAAGTTCAAGAAGGTGGATCGCAAGGCACGTAAGGGTCGTAACCCTTTCACAGGCGAGACCATTCAGATCAAGGCAAGCAAGAAGCCACGCTTCCTCCCAGCAAAGGGTCTTAAGGAAGTTATTTCTGGCGCACGCAAGCTAGAGCCAGCCCCAAAGCCAGCTCCTAAGGTTGTTGCAAAGCCTGTTGTCAAAGTTGTTGCCAAGAAGGCAGCAGTAAAGAAAGTTGCCCCTAAGAAGGTTGCAAAGAAAGTAGCCCCTAAGAAGGCTGTTAAGAAAGTTGCTCCAAAGAAGGTTGCAAAGAAAGTAGCCCCTAAGAAGGCTGTTAAGAA